>NZ_JBXSQJ010000014.1:0-68046 GCF_057063585.1 Gilliamella sp. X-60
GTCTTTGGGTTGGGAGTTTATTTCGCCCTGTAAATCGGCGAGGGCATCACGGTAGTTATAGTCTTGTACCTTGACTGAGGAGACCACCACTTCACTATGTAGGCTGATATCCCAAACGCTTTCCACGTCCGTATCTGCCATGCCACTGGGCGGTTTATAGTCGATATCGGCCACTTGCGCATAGCCTTGCTCATAATCACTTAACACCATCACATCACAGTGGTGCTCAGCATGCGTTTCAAAGCGAAACCAAATACCAACATCAGCTAAAATGCGTTGAATAAAGGCAAGGTCACTTTCTTGCCATTGGGTGATAAACTCCCGCTCTGGGTAGCTATCTTTTAGTTCTAAACGGTAATCAATGCCCGTCAAACCATGACTACGCAGCACTTCTTCAACCACACTCACCACACTTTGATTTTGAAATATGGCATTATGTTGCCCGACAGCCAGCCGTGCTAAGCACGAAGATAACACCACCTGATAGTGCGCTTCATCTTTATTGACCGATAACTGACTAAATTCGGTAATCACCCCATGCAAGGTGCGTTTATTCGTCAACGTGGGTGAATCACTTAATGAGCGGATAGCGGAAGTTAATGGTTTATTGATAACCGGATTAAAAGAGAAGGTCGATTTTTGGTTAAGAAAGGCATCAGGCGATAAGGTTTTATCAGTACTGGTAAAAGTAATCACATAACGCCAAGGCTGGTTTAACGACTCATCACCCTCAACATGCAAAACCGACATCGGCACGCCCAGCCCGTCAACCGTTAAGGTATAGCGATTATGGCTAACCCCACTCAACCCCGCCATTAAATCGCTAAACCCGTCCCCGAGTTGCCCCAAAAGACGATTAAGTTCATTTGACATGTTTTCCTCCCCCCCTTATATCCAGTTTATAAAAATTAATCGGTGTTATTTTTATTTTAGTTATTATTTAATCTTATACTCAGCATTACTGAGTGCAAACAACAGACATTTTAGCTAAAAAGCATACACTATTTTTAGTGTAAAATTTAGTCTTTTTTTAATATATTTGTTTAATATTACTGGTTTATGTTAGTTAAACCAGTAAGTGATAGTGGCTTAATCCCTTTGTCGAACAAACGATTTAAGCAACTTGATGACTTATCAATCAGATTTATTAAATCATTAAATTTAAAATAATTTTACGCTGAAACGGTATAGATTCCTGAATATTTTTTACAAAAAATACTCTAATTTTGCACCAATAAAATAGGGGATAATCCTTCTATAAATGAAAAATTTGCTTAAGCGACGGAGGGAATAAAATGTCTTATGCAGTTTTAGCAAATTATTTTAATCATACAGAGTAAACAACTCGGTGTTTTTCTACACATTAGCCGATATTTTTATTTTTTGTGTATTAAGTATATACTTTGGCAAAATTGATTTTTGAATAGATTGAGTAACAGATCGTATGCCATTATCGACATTAATTATTTTACCCCTTTTTATTATTACAATTGTTTTTGCCTCGCTTTTTAAACAGAAAAAATGGCAACTTTTAACCATAACTTTGCTGACGGTTTTTATTGTAATGGAGCTCACTTCTATCTACTTTAGTGGTGGCTTTATTGATTATCAGTTTTATGTAAATTTAAACATTAATGACATCATCGAAGGGTTATTTATTTTTAAATTGCAAGCTGTATTGGTTATTGTTGTCTTTTTTACCCTTATATTTTTGCTAACAAAACTCGCTGATTTGTGCAAACGCAAATGTCATTTAGCAGTCCGCTTGTTATTAGCATTTTTAGCAATAGCATCAATTAGTTATCACAATGGCCCATTCAGCCGTTTATACGAAATCTATCAAGTCACGAGCGCACCTCGTAAGCCATTTGAACAAGCGTTACAATCACTCAATATGACTAACTATACCAACAAAAATCAGCTTGTTAGCCATCAGGGTAAAAATATTATTGTGCTATCTTTGGAATCGTTTGAACAAGGCTTTTTTGATGTTGAAGATATAACGCCAAATTTACGACAACTACGTCAAAATTATACCTTTTTCGCTAATATGCCAATGAGTTCTGGTAGCACTTGGACTACCGCATCAATGTACACTTATATGACCGGTATGCCTTTTTTAATTGGCGGCTATACCACATCACCATTAATGCGTGCAGATAAAACAAACTTAGTCAGTTTGGGGGATGTACTTAAACAAGCGGGATATCAAACCCGTTATGTCATGGCAAGCCCTGATTTTGCTGGCATTGGTCATACTGCTGAGCTGTTTGGTATGCAAGTTATTTCCGAAAAAAACTATGTTGGACAATATCCACCGGCACCTTTTGGGTTGTATGACAAAGATATTTTTGATGTTGCACAAAAACAAATTAGCGAAATGCGCCAAACAAACAAACCCTTTGCTTTGTTTGTTTCAACTGTTTCAACCCATGCACCAAATGGTTTTGCTGATGAAAGAATGCGATCGGTTATTTCACCAAAGACGGATAATATGTCGTTTGTTGCAGCTTCGTTAGATCATAACTTAGGACTTTTTATCCAACAATTAAAAGATAAAGGATTATTGGAAAACACGGTATTTTACATTTTTCCAGATCATTTAATGATGGGTTCTGGCACACCAACAATCAATCGTCTTTCAAAAAAAGAGCGCAAACTTTATTTATTAACAAATGCACGCACACAAGATCTACAAAAAACGTCTGATCAAACCATTTATCAAATAGATTTGCCGCGTTTAATTTTAAACGGCGCACAAGTTGAAAGTAACGCCAAATTTTTGACAGACTATTTAACCGAGCCTAATTTTGATAAAAAACAGTTTATTGAACAAAATAAATCCACCATTGCAACAATCAATAATTCAGCCCAAGTGTTCAAATAGGCAAACAAAATGACGTCTGATACATTCATTTTAGTCACCACAATCAGCTTTTTAGGAATGATTTCACCTGGACCTGATTTCTTTTTAATACTAAAAAATAGTTTGAGTTATAACCGTAAATTGGCTTTACTCACCTGTTTAGGTGTCATCACAGCCATTTTAGTTCATATGAGCTACTGTGTTGCAGGCATTGCAGTACTCATCACTACCACACCGCTACTTTATAATGCTTTACGTTATGCAGGTGCTGCTTATCTAATATGGCTTGGTATAAAGGCATTAATTGCCGCAAAACCAAATACGACCTATATAGGTAAGCAACAAAACAAACCGTCAATTTCGGCAAAATCAGCCTTTATACAAGGATTTTTATGTAATTTACTTAATCCTAAAGCAACCTTATTTTTTCTAGCTATTTTTACTCAAGTACTTGATGCCGAATCCTCAACGATGGATAAGCTTATCGTTGCAATGATTATTGGGATTGAAGCCGTTTTTTGGTGGCCTTTTGTGGTATTTATTTTTCAAACACAAAGCGTGCAACGGCGTTATTTTAGAATTCAATTTATAATTGATAAATTACTTGGGATCATTTTAATTATCTTGGGAATTAAAGTTATTTTGGGAGTTTAAATGATTAAAGTTTAAGGGGGATAGATATTCATACTAAAAAGCATACTTTTCTGAAAGTTTTTTACAAATAGGCTTTCTTCTTTGAATATTCTCCCGTTAATTGTTAAACTGATACTAATTTAGCTTTATAATCATTTTGCCTTTATTTACCGATTATAGATTAACCGTTCACTTTTTTATTCAATAGGCTAATTGAAATGGATAAATTATTACAATATGGTCGAGAGCTTCTTGAATTAGAGATACACGAAGCACAAAAATTACCAGATCGACTGGGCAAGGATTTTGTTAACGCATGCCAGCTTATTTTAAGCACCAAAGGTAAAGTTGTGGTTTCAGGTATTGGCAAGTCTGGGCATATAGGTAAAAAAATTGCGGCTTCATTAGCCAGTACAGGCAGTCCAGCATTTTTTATGCATCCATCAGAAGCCTTGCATGGCGATTTAGGAATGGTAACACCAAACGATATAGCTGTTTTAATTTCTTACTCAGGCCGAGCCAAGGAATTTAATTTAATTTTACCTATTCTTGCCGAAATGAAAGTACCCGTTATTGCTATTACTGGAGGATTAGATTCACCGCTGGCTAAATCAGCCCAAGCCATTCTTGATATTTCAATTGAAAAAGAAGCATGTCCAATGGGGCTTGCACCAACATCAAGTTCAACCAACACGTTATTAATGGGCGATGCGCTAGCAATTGCTGTCATGCGCGCACGAGGCTTTAAAGAAGAAGATTTTGCACGCTCTCACCCTGCTGGTAGCTTAGGTGCCAAATTACTCAATCATGTGAGCGATGTAATGCGAACCGGTGAGCGGATTCCTAAAGTTTCACAAACGGCAACGGTGTTAGATGCCATGCTAGAATTAAGTCGAACAGGTGTAGGTTTAGTTGCAATCTGTCAGGATAATAATAAAATAACGGGTGTATTTACCGATGGCGATTTACGCCGATTATTATTAAAAAATGGTACATTACAAGATAGCATTATGGACGTTATGACCAGCCCAGGGCATCGCATCCCTGAAAAATGGAAAGCGGTTGAAGCGTTAAAATCATTTAATGATCATAATATTACCGCCGCTCCAGTGGTTAACAGTGAAGGTGAATTAGTAGGCGCGTTAAACATCCATGATTTGCATCAAGCTGGTATTAGCTAAAACTATTGATAAATACCTATTGCCAAAAGGTGCTATCTATTGAGATAATTACCGTCCTAAATTTTTGTCGTTAGACGGAGATCAAAGAAAAGTTACACAATTGAATTCTGGTTTGGTTTTTTGAATCACATCAAATTGATATTGTGTTGTATATTTTAACCAAAATTAATAGATGATGAAACTACAATGGCAGAAAAGCGAAATATCTTTCTAATTGGCCCTATGGGGGCAGGAAAAAGCACAATAGGCCGACAAATTGCACAACAACTAGGTATGGATTTTTTTGACTCGGATCAAGAGATTGAAAAACGTACCGGCGCCGATATTGCATGGATTTTTGACCTAGAAGGGGAAGACGGATTCCGTGCCAGAGAAGAAAAAGTCATTAATGAATTGACTGAAAAACAGGGGGTTGTTCTTGCAACTGGCGGAGGTTCTGTCTTATCTAAAGAGACACGCAATCGATTATCCGCTCGAGGAATTGTTGTCTATCTTGAAACAACCATTGAAAAACAAATGGCAAGAACACAAAAAGATAAACGTCGACCTTTATTACAAGGCGGTAACACACCTCGAGAGCTTTACGAAGAGCTTGCCGGTGAGCGCGAACCACTTTACGAAGAAATTGCCGATATTACAATTAAAACCGATGAACAAAGTGCTAAAGGTGTTGCAAGTTATATTATTGATAAAATAGAGCAGATTTAAGTCATTTATTTTAGGGATAATGGCTAATCATAAAGCAATAAATCTTTTGATAGGTTAAGGAGTAAGTATGCGTGTAGATAAAGATGACCGTTATATATCAGAACAACCTAGTAAGGACTCTACGCTCTCATTAAAATTGCCAAACCTTTTTAAAGATTTTCCAAAGAAAAAATTAATTATTTTCTGTTTAGCTATTGTGATGCTTTTATTGCTTAGCTTGATTATCTTTCATTCTGCTCGTAAAAAAGAAGCAACACCATTAACGCCACCAGAGGTTAATGGTGTCACTTCAACAGAAGAAACCAATAATGCAGTTGGGTTTAGTGAAAATCAAACTAGAATTGCTGATTCGATAGAGGAAGTGCTTTCAGACAATGCATTAAATCAAGCGAATATGCAACAGCCACTTGAATCCGATGATGAGACAAATGATAGCCTAACTTCATCAGCAAATAATCAAAATAGGGGTTATAGAGTAAATGGTCATTCTGCGACAATATTAAATAGCAGAGCTAATACTAATAAGTCTAGTAATACAAATATTACACAATCAACCAATACAAAAAAAAATAGCCATAATAAAAACTCAGCTAGTCGTAAAGATGAAAATAGTGATTTAGGAAAAAACATTAAGATAAAAAATGATCGTTATGTCATTCAGCTTAGTGCATCTAAATCAGTTGAAGGTTTAAAAAAATTCGTTAAACAAAACAATATAACGGATTACCATATTTATGAAACTAAACATAAAGATGGTTCATGGTTTATTTTAATCAAAGGCAACTATTCATCAGTAGATGAAGCACATAAAGCAATCAAGGCTTTACCAAGTGCACTACAAAAAGACAAACCATGGGTTAAATCGGGTGCAACGATTAATAAAGAAAAAGCATCAAAATAGCAAAGAATATCGTTTATTTATCCGATCAACGACAAATAGGAGCATCCGTTGAAGAAGCACCGAGCCTTTTTAAAATGGGCTGGAGGAAAATATGAGCTAGTGGAAACAATTAAACAATATCTGCCAGAAGGTGATCAACTGATTGAACCTTTTGTCGGCGCTGGTTCCGTATTTTTGAATACCAACTACAAAAGTTATATTTTAGCGGATATTAATCATGATTTAATTTCATTATACAAATTGCTAAAATCAAGTCCTGATCAATTTATCCATGACTTGAAATTGCTATTTGTCGCTCAAAATAATCAACCTGAAGCGTTTTATCAGCTTCGAGAAGTATTTAATCGCAGCCAAGACCAGTATTTTAGATCACTATTATTTGTCTATCTAAATCGGCATGGTTATAACGGCTTATGTCGTTATAACAACAAAGGACTATTTAACGTACCATTTGGGCGTTACAAGACCGTTTATTTTCCTGAAAAAGAACTCTATTTTTTTGCGGAAAAAGCGCAAAAAGCACAGTTTATTTGCGCACCTTATCACGAGGTGATGAAGAAAGCGAAAAAAAATTCGGTCATTTATTGTGATCCGCCCTATGTATCTCCAAATGAATCAGCGGGTTTTACTGCTTATTATTCAAATATTTTTGGATTTGAAGAACATAAAAACTTGTCACAATTGGCTGAAACCATGGCATATAAAAAAGATATACCGGTATTAGTGTCTAATCATTATACTGATTACACAATGAGCCTTTATAGTAAAGCAAGTCATCTTTATCAAGCAGAAATGCGACGTTCAATTAGCTGTGCAGGTGAAGGTCGTAAAAAAATCGACGAGATCTTAGCATTATATAAAAAGTCATAATCAGGCTTGAATATAAGGTGAGTTATTAGAGGTAGGTTATGAAAAAATTTATTATTGCCCCATCAATATTATCAGCTGATTTTGCTCGTCTTGGTGAGGACACTCAAAAAGTGCTTGATGCTGGTGCTGATGTTATCCATTTTGATGTCATGGATAACCATTTTGTACCAAATCTAACCATGGGAGCTATGTTTTGTAAAGCACTGCGAGACTATGGCATTACCGCACCTATTGACGTCCATTTAATGGTATCACCGGTTGAAGAACTCATCACCGCTTTTGCCAAAGCTGGCGCAACCAATATCTCTATCCACCCAGAAGCGACTATTCATTTGGATCGCTCTTTACAATTAATTAAAGATCACGGCTGCACGGCAGGTATTGTGCTTAACCCTGCCACACCGCTTGATTGTTTAGATTATATTATTGATAAAATTGATATTATTTTATTAATGAGTGTTAATCCAGGTTTTGGAGGACAATCGTTTATACCTTCCACAATTAAGAAATTACAACAAACCAAACAGCGTATTATTGAATCTGGGCGCGATATTCGTTTAGAAGTTGATGGTGGCGTAAAAGTTGAAAATATTGCGGAAATAGCCAAAGCAGGTGCCGATATGTTTGTTGCAGGCTCCGCCATATTTAGCCAGCCTGATTATAAAACCGTCATTGATGCCATGCGTAAAGAGTTAGCAGGAGTTATACATGAATAAACTAAAAGATATTCAAGCAATCGCATTTGATTTAGATGGTACATTGGTTGATAGTGTGCCGGGGCTGGCACTGGCTACACAAAATATGTTGGCAGAGCTGAATCTACCGACAATTAGCAATGAACAAGTCAAAAATTTTGTCGGTAATGGTATTGATATCATGCTCGAGCGAGTATTTCAAGCAATTCAAGTTGATCCATCAACTGAGCTACTTGCAAAAGCTAAAAATCTATTTAACCAGCATTATGATAAAGTTATTGATGCAGAAACGAAACTGTTTCCCAATGTTAAAGAAACCCTAATAGTGCTTCATGATAATCATTATCCGCTGGCATTAGTGACCAATAAACCTGCTCAATTTTTACCGGCCTTGCTGACTTCCTTAGGTATAAAAGAGTACTTTTCGTTAGTACTTGGTGGTGGTGATGTGATTAAATTAAAACCACACCCAGCGCCGTTGTATCAAGTAATGGCTACATTTGGATTGTTTAGTGATCAGTTACTTTTTGTTGGCGATTCTAAAAATGATATTACCGCCGCTCAAAATGCTAACTGTCCAACCATCGCCTTAAGCTATGGCTATAACTATGGTATTTCGATCGCAACCAGCAACCCTGATTTTTTATTAGATGATTTTAAAGACATATTAACATTATTACCTCAGCCAAAAGCTGATGCAAAAAAATAATTAGCATAAATTAGGAACAAATTATGAGTAAACCGATTGTATTTAGTGGCGCTCAGCCTTCAGGAGAATTAACACTTGGCAACTATTTAGGTGCGTTAAAAAATTGGGTGGCTCTGCAAGGTGAATATGATTGCGTTTATTGTATCGTCAATCAACATGCGATCACTGTACGCCAAGATCCCGACAAACTACGCAAAGCCACATTAGATACATTAGCGCTTTATTTAGCTTGCGGCATTGATCCCCAAAAGAGCACTATTTTTGTACAATCACACGTCCCAGCACATACCGAATTAGGCTGGGCATTAAATTGTTACACCTATTTTGGTGAGCTCAGTCGTATGACTCAATTTAAAGATAAATCGTCTCGTCATTCTGAAAACATTAATGCCGGTTTGTTTGATTATCCAGTGCTGATGGCTGCCGATATTTTGCTTTATCAAGCCAACTTAGTACCTGTTGGCGACGATCAAAAACAACATCTTGAATTATCGCGTGATATTGCTATGCGCTTTAATGCACTTTATGGCGATATATTTACTGTTCCTGAGCCATTTATTGCCAAAGTGGGCGCCCGCGTTATGTCACTGCAAGAGCCAACTAAAAAAATGTCTAAATCAGATGAAAACCGCAATAATGTGATTGGATTACTCGAAAATCCTAAAGATATTGAGAAAAAAATCAAACGTGCGATGACCGATTCTGACGAACCGCCAGTGGTACGTTACGACATAAAAAATAAAGCTGGTGTTTCAAACCTACTTGATATTTTAACTGGCGTGACAGGTAAACCGATTGCCGAGCTTGAAAAAGAATTTGAAGGCAAAATGTATGGCCATCTCAAAACCGAAGTTGCAACGCAAGTCATCGATATGCTAACTACTTTACAAGCCAAGTATCATCAGTACCGGGATGACGAAAGTTATCTGTTTTCAATCATGCAAGAAGGTGCCGAAAAAGCACGTTCAAAGGCCGAACCAACTTTGAAAAAAGTCTATGATGCAATCGGTTTTGTATAATTGCCAAATCAATAATTGATTATTACTAAAAATAAAACAGTATGCAATGGCTTTAATAGACTAAATAAATTGGCAACAATTAAAGCCATTTAACTATACAGGTTAGTTATGAAGATTATTATTCTTGGTGCCGGACAAACAGGTAGTGCGCTTGCTGAATATCTCGTTACCGAAAAACAAAACGATGTTACTGTGGTTGATGAAAACCATGACAAATTACAATCTCTACAAGAACGTTTCGATTTACAGGTGATTTGTGGGAAATCATCCTATCCTCAAGTATTAGAAAATGCCGGTGCTGAATCAGCGGATATGCTTGTCGCTGTAACGAATTCTGACGAAGTCAATATGATGGCCTGCCAAATTGGTCATGTTATGTTTAAAATCCCACAAAAGGTCGCACGCATTCGAGCGCCTGAATACAATGACGAAAATTACCCGCTGTTCAATAAAGATTGTATTAATATCGATCATATCATTGCCCCAGAAAACCTTATCACTAATCATATTAGTCAATTAGTACAATATCCTGGTTCGCTACAATTTGCGTCTTTTTATCATAATCGTGTCTGTTTAGTGGCTGTGACTGCCTATTATGGCGGTGCGTTAGTTGGCAGTGAATTATCTGGACTTAAAGAGCATTTACCACATGTTGAAGCTCGTGTCGTGGCAATTTATCGTAAAAATCGCTTTATCCGCCCGCTTGGTTCCACCCTTATTGAAGCCGGTGATATGGTCTACTTTATAACCCCACCCGTCAATATCAAAGCGGTGACCAGTGAGTTACAACGGTTAGAAAAGCCCTATAAACGTATCATTATTAGTGGTGGTGGTGGCGTGGCTGTCGCTTTAGCAAAACGTTTAGAAAATGACTATCACGTCAAATTAATTGAGCGAAATGCTGAGCGAGCCGAATTAATCGCTGAGCAACTCGTTAATACAACAGTATTACATGGTGAATCATCAGATCAAGAATTACTTTCACAAGAACAAGTCGAACTTACTGATCTGTTTATTGCTGTTACCAATGATGATGAATCCAATATCATGTCCTCCATGCTTGCTAAAAGGATGGGAGCTAAAAAAGTGATTGTATTGATTCAACGCCAAGCCTATCTTGAACTGATTAATGATAGTGTGATTGATATTGCAATTTCCCCACAGCACGCTACGATTTCAGAGCTGTTAAGTCATGTAAGACAAACAGGCGTTGTTAAAGTGGTATCATTAAGACAAGGTGAATCCGAAATTGTCGAAATTGTTGCCACTGGTCGTAGTGAAACATCAAAACTCGTTGGCAAAAATATTAATGGCTTAAAACTGCCTTCTGGTGCAACCATTGGAGCTGTAGTGCGCGGTGAAGATGTCATTATCGTTAATACCGATTTAATGATAGAAGACAATGATCATCTAATCATATTTTTGCCAGATAGAAAGGCAATTACGGACATTGAAAAATTATTACAATAACTTGTTAAAAATAGATCATCAGTCCATAATAATTAAATAAATTTCGACTCGGGGTGTTTTTTGTTTCAACAAAAAACTGAGATTTTACCCGTTGAACCTGATCTGGATTATGCCAGCGTAGGGAAGTCTAAGCCATAAATTCACTAAATTGGTCAATTCTTCCCAACATATATAAAATATAAGGAGGGGAGAAATATGCCAGCAGTCAAGTCATTCAAAACCAACCAAGCAACTGCTTTTATCCATCACATTAAACAACAACGCCCACTCGTGCATTGCATAACCAATGATGTAGTCCAAAATTTCACCGCCAATGTACTACTTGCTATTGGTGCATCACCGGCAATGGTTATTGCCGAGCAAGAAGTTGCGGCATTTGTTACCATTGCCGATAGTTTACTGATTAATATTGGCACCATTCACAGCAGCATAGCCACAAGTATGTTATTAGCAGCAGCTAAAGCTCAGCAAACACAAACCCCATGGGTACTCGATCCTGTCGCTGTAGGACCTGCGCTTAATTATCGTACTGAATTTGCATATCAATTATTGTCGTTAAAACCAACGGTAATTCGTGGTAATGCCTCAGAAATATTAGCGCTAAACGGTCAAAACTCATCGGCAAAAGGACCTGACGGTCAAGACTCAACCCAATCAGCTTTAACCGCTGCCCAAGAGCTTGCGCAAAAATATCAAACTATCGTTGCAATGACAGGAGATATCGATTACATCACCGATGGCAACATCATCTATAGCATAATAGGTGGTGATATAGCGTTAACAAAAGTGACTGGAACAGGATGTTCGTTATCCGCCATGGTAGCAGCCTTTATAGCCAATTCGCCTGACATTTTATCTGCTACCGCCTCGGCATGTTTTATGATGAAAAAGGCCGCTGAACTTGCCAATAAACAGCAAGGATTAGGCACCTTTGCAGTATCTCTATTAGATCAACTCTCACTATTTAACCCATCGCTTTAATAAGGATAGAAGATGAAAAAACAACTGGATTTAACCCTTTATTTAGTGCTCGATCCACTACTCTGTGGTGGTATTAGTGGTATGGTCAATACAACAAAAATTGCTGTCAAAAACGGCGTAACCGCTATACAGTTAAGATCAGAAAAAGAACTGGCAGGTAAAGATTGGTATCAAGCAGCATTAGCATTGAAAGAAACACTAAGTGATACGCCTGTCCCACTATTTATAAATGATCATGTGGATATTGCTTTAGCAGTTAATGCCGATGGCGTACATATTGGACAAAGTGATTTACCAGCTGATGTCACTCGCCAACTTATTGGCACAGACAAATGGTTAGGGTTTTCAGTATCTAACCGCCAACAACTTGATACTACTCCTTGGCAACTGGTTGATTATATTGGTATTGGTCCTATCTTTCCAACAACAACCAAAAAAGATGCAACGGCAGCACTGGGAATCGAACAGTTAACCAAGTTAGTAGTACTAAAGCAGCGCCCTGCGGTTGCTATTGGAGGCATTGATGAAAACAATGTAACTAATGTTATCCAAACAGGTATTGACGGTGTTGCGGTGATTTCGGCTATATGTGGCAAAAAAGATATTCAACAAGCAACGTTATCGCTTATTAATAAAATCAAGCAGGTTAAATAGGAAATACTATTATGACAACAATTGCATTGACCATTGCAGGATCTGATCCTAGCGGTGGTGCAGGTATTCAAGCCGATTTAAAAACCTTTTCTGTACTTGGCGCCTATGGCATGTCGGTCATCACGGCCCTAACGGCACAGAGCACACAAGGGGTTGATGCGGTATTAGCGATCTCGCCCGAATTTATTGAAGCCCAATTTAATACGCTTTATCAAGATATTCAAATTGATAGCGTAAAAATGGGAATGCTCATGAATAAAGAAATAGTCACAACCGTCCACCACCTGCTAAAAACCAATCCAATCCCGATCATCGTCTTAGACACCGTCATGGTCGCCAAAGGGGGACATTCGCTACTAAAACCTGACGCCATCACAGCCATTCGTGAACTTTTACTCCCCCTAGCGACCATCATCACTCCCAATCTACCAGAAGCCGCTGCACTACTTGATTGTGACGAAGCAAAAAACGAAGATGATATGCAAAAGCAAGGGCATGAATTACTCAAGTTAGGCTGTAAAGCGGTATTAATGAAAGGAGGACATTTGCCCAGCAATGAAAGCCCTGATTATTTAATCACTCAAAATAACACAGTTAAAATAACCGCTCCACGCATTCAAACAAAAAACACCCACGGTACAGGCTGCACATTATCCGCAGCGATTGCCGCATTATTACCTAAAAACAGCTTATCAGAGACAATAGCCCAAGCCAAAAATTATCTACATGGCGCAATTAGTCATGCTAACGATTTAAATATAGGGAAAGGGATTGGACCAACACACCATTTTTACCGTTGGTGGTAATCGCACAATAAACAAACTAAATGGGATTTAAGTTGTCACCTATTGTATATAACAACCAATCCCATACCTTAACTAATGCAGATTCTTTGCTTCATTTGTGCTACAGGTAAGTGTCCCTTTTTTTCCTTGTTCATTTTTAGAATAGTCAGCCCAACAACTTTTCATTGATAAATCAATTTTTTTTATTAACTCAATTCTTCTTACATTATAAGAGCAAACAACATAATAAGGTTCAGCGTCCGTATAGTGATTAACTTCCCATATTAACTCATGTTTCTTACCATCAACCGTTCCTTTTGCTGGTTTTAAAGCCCCCATTCTAGAAGGATTATCGTAATAAACAATCATGCTGCTAAACGATACAGTCAAACTATTTATATCGTCAGAAACCTCCCACCCATCAGGCATGTTTTCAACCTCTTCTTTAACCTTGATTTTTTGTGGGCAATCAATCTGATAAGCATTAACAAAAAAAACCGCACCAAACCAAGTCATAATAGCCACAGTAACACTCAATATTTTACCTTTCATAATATATCCTTCTAACAATAGCTTTTTAATAAACAGATAAAAGCATTCTAGCATTCCCCAAAATATGCCAATATCTTAAACAAATTTTTTGTTATTTCTGTTTTAAATTGAAATTTCAATAAGGTAGCATAACAAAGAAGTCCCCAAAAAACCTAGTGTCATCAAATATAGAGATAGTCAGTATGCAGTCCTAACAAACTTATAACCAGCCTCATTAACAGCAGTGATAGCAGCTTCTTGCGAAATAAAACTATTTTCGATATCAACCTCTCGTTTGGTTAAATCAACGGTCACTTTTGCATTTGGGTCAATATCATTAATCGCTTTTGTTATCATTTTCACACAATGCTGACAACTCATATTATCGACTATTAATTTCATAAAAATCTCTCTATTTCTAACGTATATTTAATAAATAACCAAGTAATATGCCTATTTATAACACTATTTTATTTGATTACATTTAATTTTTTTTCACAAACATGATAATATTTACTTCCTTTTTATATTTATAACAAAATATTATGATGAAAAAAATAAAATATTCTTTATTGTTAGTTTGCAGTTTAATCCTTGTTGGCTGTTCTGAACCTAGTTCTATCGACCGTTGGATTGATAACCCTACCGCTAACGAAATAAAAGTCACAATTGATGGCAATGAATTAACTATTCCAGCTAAATCAGGTGTTAATTATACATTTGAATATGGCAAACATACCTTATCGTATAATAATGACAACTTCAATTTTGTCGTAAAACCGGCTCAATTTGGAGAATCAGGTCTGATTAACCCAACACAAAGCAACTACTACTTATACACAGTCATCTATTCAACGTCTGAGATGAATAATGAACAATACGAAAAGATCTTAAGAGAAAACAGAGAAATCAATAACATTCCAGCCATTATTGATGGTAAAGAGCAAGAAATAGAGATGCCAGCAAAATTAATCAATGATGTATTTATTGAAAAAAGCCAATATCATTGGGATTATTCTTATGATCAGCCTTTCCCAAAAGAAATAACTCAAGAACTAGGATTAAAGAAAAACCAATCTTATCAAGAACGATTAAGAAAATTATATCGTGAAGGTGACTTTATTGAGTTATTAAAAGAAGATGAGCAAGGCGATATTAGTTTCCCTTACCAACCTAAAAAGTTCAGTGAGATAAGCCAATATGTTATTCCTAAGATTGACTTAAATAGCATAAAATGCGAAGAAGGTCGCCAATATATGGAAAGTCTGTTAAATGATTGGAATCACCTTATGACATTAAAAGGTAGTGATTTTACAAAACCGTACGACAATTTGGCATCAAATGATGCAATGGCTAAAAGCTATGGTTCAGAAGACAAATGTACAGAAGAAAACGATCCTGAGAAAACTTATAGAAAAGAATTGAGGCAATTTGTTGATGCTCTCAGAAATACTCGTGATGTGAACTTTTATGTAATTAAATAGTATTGGTGGTATTATTTTACTGGAAAGAGGCTGCTTTGCAGCCTTTTTTTGTTTTTGAGTAAAGGTTGTTAAATTAAAACTTTAATAAAATCAATATCTTTATTGACCTATTTTTGAGCGGAAAATCAGGCCTTTTTGGGTTGCTGAATAGGATGGGTTGGGTGTGGTGGTTTCGGACGTTTTGGCCTTGGATGAATAAAATAGCTACTGCGACCACGTCCGATTTAGGGGATTTTTTGCGAAATCCCCTAAAAACCCCTCGCAAGGCTGCAGAATGTGGCCTACGGCTGCCCGACGCCGGCGCTCGGTCTTAACGCACCGTTTGTGGACGCGCTCCAAGCGCACCACAAACTCGCCAAACATCCCTGTTTGGCGTGCTAACCTCGCTCTGTTGTCGGCACATTCTGACGCCGGAATAAGACAAACAACATAACCATTGTTTTTGGGATGGGATATTGTGGTTTTATAATTATATGGTTGATTTTATTTAAATTAAACACCTATACGGCGTTAAGGTCCGATCGATTCACTTAATCAAGTTATGCACTTTTCTAAACCGCCTGCACGGCGTTAAGGCACTACAAATGGCGTGAAATTTATTATTTTGATTTCTAAACCGCCTGCACGGCGTTAAGGTAGAGCTCAAGATTTGATAAATCTTGCTATATAAAGATAAACAACAATTTCATCTTTGAAAACCCTTTTTTTGAGCTGTTTTTTAATATGTTGATTTTATTTAATTTTAAATTATCGTAAAAAAAGGGTTTGGAGCGGTTAAATTGCTGTTATTAAGGCACTATTCGTGGTTTTGTTGATTTGCTGCATGCAGGTGCTTTGCTTAGGTTGTGTAAGCGTTTGATTTTCTTTGAAAACACAAAATAAAAACTTCAATAAATCAATACCTTTCCTGACCACTTTTTGGATGCAATTTCATTGCTTTTTAACACAAAAACAACTCACAAAAAACACCTAAGATTATGTTATTTGTCTTGTTCCGGCGTCGGAATGTGCCGACAACAGAGTGAGGTTAGCACGCCAAACAAGGATGTTTGGCGAGTTTGTGCTGCGTCTGACAAATTTGTCTGGAACAAATTTGAACATCTTAGCAAAGCGAAGATGGCCTCTAAGAGGCGAGTATCAGGATGATACAAGTAATTGCGGAGGGCAGCCGTAGGCCACATTCTGTAGCCAAAGCGTGGGATTGCAAAGGGAATTCGCTTTAATTCCCTTTGCTCGGACGTGGTCACTGTGGCTATTTTGTTCACCTAAGGTCAAAACGTCCGAAACTTTGCCCTACTATAAATAGACCACGAATTTAAACCGCCACAGCGTAATCACCAAGATTTCCAACCACGCTTTCAGCATGGACGGCGGGGGCGGCACGATTGTGGCTTCGCAGCAACAGCGCAGCCCTAAGGGAAAATGCCCCAACTTACGCGGGGGCTTTATTCTTTGATAGATTATCCTTTATTTGTACCATAACCGCCCCCGTGGCCCAGGATTAAGAAACAAAAGCTAAGGTGCGGTGCAAATACCATAGCCGCTGCGCCTTATGCCTATCATGTTGCTGTCGTCTTTACCGATGATGCCGGTGCTCGAGTGGACAGCTGAGTAACCGTCCGCAAAGTAGGATGAGCCGACGAAGCCCGCATCAGAGTAACCTTTCATGTAGCCCCACTCCGTGAAAAGCCCTGCTCCTATGTAGCGCTTGTACCGGCTGACACCACGTACCGAATTGCTTAAATCCCTTGCCTTTGGCATGCTATACCCCAACCGATTACACCATGTTTTATGAGCTGAAGATTTTTTGAATTCACTACCCCGATTGACGAACCACTGCCTCAACACAAATCCATAGCTCACCTTATTACCACGACTATCCCTTCCCACCAATTCAAATGTCTGCGGCAAAGATGGCTTTATAAGCGGACTAGGATCAGCTGACTGCATTTGAGTGCTATCCGCACTAGGACCTCTTAATGTTATCCGTGTTACATAACTAGATTTATCTATAATCCATTCATCAGCTTGTATGGTCTTTCCTGTTGGGGATGTGAATGTACCAGAACGTGGCCTTGTCCAACTCACCGTTGCCGTTATATTACCACTCGTGATAACTGACCAACTCAACTGACTTGCATCAACTCCATCTATGAGCAAATCAAAATACAACCCATCAGCGCCCGTTGTAGGAAAATTTCGGTCGTAAGATGATGAACTCGTTGACTGAACTAAAAAGCCCTTAGTAGGATTCCATATATTAGATGGACCTGCGTAGTCGTCTGTACCAAATTTTAGATTCGGCCTTACTGAACAAATAACTGGCTGCGGTGAGTTCGGATTAATATAATAATCTACCGTCCCTCCACTGAAACTAATACTCCTTGGCACGCCATACTGTGTTGTTAAAGTTCCACCAGAACTTTCTAACCTTACCCTATAAGGCGCACTACATATACTTAATCCATCACTACGACTAACGGCACTACCATCTCTATCCGTAAATGATACCGATATATTCCCAGTAGCCGTTACTCCATTTGTACCCTGCCCATCTCCATCATCATCCCGCCAATAATTATATCTATTCACTAAATCATTTAAACTCACTGAACTGACTGATGATGGAATTAACATATCTATATCCCCCAAAGTATTTCCCACATAAGGCAAACTTATTGGACTTGTCGCACTTGATGTATTTGTCGACGGCGTAATAACTCGACCATTCTGCAACTTGATAAACAATAAACTATCCGTTGAAGTTTCTTTTGTCAGCCCCTCATCAAACGTTAAATACGGCGCACTACCCTCAATTATCTTTGATGTATGCGCTGTTAATGCCTGCGAACCCTCCGAATACGACAATAACAACAACGAAAATTTAGGTAATTTAGACAACTTCAAGAGCTTTGGTGATAAAAATAAGAAATGAGTCTGATTTTGACTATGACCAAAATGAAAAAAATTTAAGGCGTAGGTTTGGCAGACCTTATACCAGCTATGATAGTTATGATAACGCATTCCGATTGCACCGTTAAGTAAATTTATGTCTTTATTTAATTTTTTAAAATTATCTGCTCAATTAGCGAACATTCCATTGCTTTAAATGGCGTTTGAATCATAAACTATTGATTAATAATGTGCTACTTTTTTTTGCTAAAATTTTGTAAATTTTTATTAAATAGGTAAGGTTAAGCTTTTGTTGGTGTATTTTTGGGAATAGTTTTGATAGTGTTTTTTGAACAAAAAACAATAAAATTTTAATTAAATCAATAACTTTTATGACATATTTTTGGTTGATTAGATGACAATTATTAAGGCTCGCTATTCTTGAGTTTGCTGGTTTGTTAGTTGTTAGCGTTTTGCCTAGGTTGTATAAGAGTCTTTTTTAACCTGTTAAAAAGTCTTAACTAAATTATGAACACTTCATGTTTAATTAGTAACAAAAAAGGACAAACAATGAACTATCTGCTATAATTCTGTCAATTTTTACCGTTACCACGTATCGTGTTTTAATTAAATAAATTTTTTATTAAAGGAAAATTTTCTTTATGCCACTAAGTAATAATCAAAAATTAGGCCTATTTTGCCTCACGCTGTTTTCCGTTTTTTTTATTATTTTAATGCAAGTTCATTTAATGCCAGCTGTGATTGCCGGTTTATTAACCTATACATTAACGCAAAAATTAGATGAATTTTTATCACGAAAAATGATACGTTTTAGCCATCAATCAAAATTAGTTTCGGTACTAGTACTCACAACACTGATTATGAGTATTTTTATTGGTGGTTTTTGGTATTTATTTGCTTGGTTTGTTGATATGGCGAAGCACCCTACCGAAACATTAACAAATATGAAATTAGTAGTAAATAATGTAGTAAACAGTCTGCCGTCAAGCGTGACCCATTATTTACCTGATGATATTGATGAAATTGAATCAACTATAATGGTTTATCTTAAAGATCATGTCTTTTATCTACAATCTATCATCAAAAAAGTATTCCATGATTTAGTTATATTAATTGTGGGAATGATTATTGGATTAATCTTAGGTTATAAAGAAAATCAACGCAGTAGCAGTGATAATCAAATTAAACAAAGAGCATTAACTAAAGCCCTAAAAACCAGTTTAAATCGATTAGTGGTAGTATTCCAATATGTAGCGATGTCTCAAGTTGTGATTGCATTGTTTAACACTATCATGACCGCCATTTTGTTATTTATTATTTTGCCTGTGTTTGGTATTCATTTACCGTTTAGCAAAAGTTTAGTACTAGCAACATTTATTTTTGGCCTTATTCCAATTATTGGCAATTTAATTGTCAATGTCTTAATCTTTTTTGTTGCATTTACAGTATCATTCACCGTTGCAATGGTAATTATTGTTTATTTAATTTTAATTCATAAAATGGAATATGTACTTAACGCTAAAATAGTAGGAACAAAAATTCACGCTGGTATCTGTGAATTATTAATTGCGATGCTATTTTTAGAGACTCTTTTTGGCGTTATTGGTTTAATTTTTGCACCTATTTTTTATGCATTTATTAAATTATCTTTAAAAGAACTACGGATTATTTAAACAAATTTCTATATTGAACTTCAATAATGTAATTCATTAACGTGCAGCCAAAGCGAATTTGGCTGCTAGCTAAATGCTCTATGTAAATTAACTTAATCGGCTAAACTAAGCGGGCGAAAAGAAGCCTTAGAATCTTTTCGAATTCTTTCAGGTAGAAAATTGATTTTATTTAGGTTTTTCTTGTTATTTTTTTAATAAAATCAATAAATTACAGGCTATTTCTGTTTATTATTGCGGTGGGATTTATTTTTCTGGAATAAGCGCTTTTACTATCTAGTAGCAAAAGCGCATAGCTAGCCTCATCGCCCCGCCTAACGCAAGGGCTTTGTTCTTTGCTAAATTATCCTTAATTCGCACCATAATCCCACCCGAAGCCCAAAAAATCAAGAACTAAAAACAAAAGCTAAGGCGTGACGCAAAGCCCCTCATAACCAACATTCAAAGGGGTACGCAACACTTCACCGTCAAACGAGGTCACAGCAAAGTACGTTTTGTTATCTGTTGAAGGATCACTTACCGAGTAGCCATCGTTACCGAATCTTGCCCCGTAGTAATAATACATTTTGCCCCACTCTGTGAAAAATCCTGCCCCAATTCGACGCTGATAATGATTACCACTTGATGACGGCGTAGCGCCCACAACACCTCTACATAAATCATTGTCTGGGTTTTGATCGTAATCAAGACAGATGGCATTGGTGAGGTCTTTTGCTTTCGGAAGTCGATAGCCTAAACCATCACACCATTCTGCGTGTGATGGAACACCAGGCCATCTGTCATCTGCATCGCGGAGAACGAACCATTTCTGTAATACAAATCCATATGTTACAACTCCATTACCCTCGCTATCTTTACCCACTAATTCGAATGTCTGCGGTAAATTTGGCTTATAAACTAGACCTAGGTATGATGGACTCTCTGCTAGCAAAGAATCATTCAGCTTAGGACCTGTTAGAGTAACTCGCGTCACATCTTCTGGACCATCAAACCACTCATCCCGTATTCCTATCTTCCATTCTACTGTAGCAGTTATACCCTCATGCGTAACAGGTTCCCAAGTCAACTGACTTGCATCAATGCCCTCTATGTCTAAATCAAAATATAATCCATTAGCACCCGTGGTCGGAAAATTAAGCGCATATGATGAGGGATTGATTGATTTCACAAAAAATCCTTTTTTTGGATTCCATATGTCAACGGGACCTGCGTAATAATCTTCTGTGCCCCAAACCAGATCTGGTCTAACGAAGTTGATAAATGGTGATGGCGATAATATGATTGCATCGCTACGATTACCTTTTTTGCCAACCAATGCCTGTGAATACCATGAAAACGACAATAACAAGAACAGTACCAACATCACCGGAACTTTTGGGGATAACTTCAAGGATACCAACGAGATGAGAGTAAAAATTCGTCTAATAGGGCTATTCTGGGAATTTAAGACATAGGTTTGCCAGTGCTGGTGTCTGGTGTCTGGTGTCTGGTGTCTGGTGTCTAAAATGATAATGCATTATGGTTCACCTGTCAAGTAAATTGTTGTTTTATTTATATTTTGCTTGTTTACCTGCTTGTTAAATAAGCTATTTTTTAAATTGATGAAAGTATAACCGTTTAAAAAAAGTTTGGCTAGTTTTTTGGGGTATTTTTTGGAAAAATTTGTTAGGCGTAACTTTGATTAGGTTTTATAAAAAGATTTAATTAATTGAAATGTTTGTTCTTTATTTAAAGCAAATATTACGGAAGCTGCATCATTTAGGATCTATCTGTCTGTAAGTGACAACCCAATATATCCATTTTTATTAAGTGTAGGAATTACTCGCGTTGTTTACAGTAATTTGAGAAACGACAGCAATGAATATACATAAAAAAACAAAACTAACGCCCTATCACAGACAATAAATATAGCGTTTATATCATAAAAAAAATAACCGTTACCGATTTGTCTAAACATTTTATGTTCAGTCGTCCAACCATTTATAGCACCGAAAGGCCTCATGAGACATTAAATTGCATGACTCCCATTGCATATAAAACACGAAAACTGATAGCATAATTTGGTACATGAATCGTGTATTCACTATGAAGTATTTACACAACGGTTCACTTTTTAGGTTATATTTTTTGTAAAAAATATTCAGGAATCTATACCGTTTGGTCATTAATTGAAACTTCACAGTAGCTATTTGAGAAAACAGAGTGATCACTATCTTATTCAGCAAAAATTCACGAAAACAGCCAGCCTTCAAATGAATGGGTAAGCCGAAAGAGTAATATGTACTTTAATGGCAATGTAGCATAATCAGCAAATCATTAGTGATTAAAAAGATAAAAAACAAAAATTTAAACCATTTTCGGTAAAACATCTTATGAGTTTTTAGAAGATTATTTTAATCATGACATGTAAAAACCCGACGTTTTCCTACATGTAAATTTTTCATCGCCGTTATTTTTGAAATATATGCTATAATGGTGCTTTATTTTTAATAAAAAGAGAGATTATTTTGCAGCAGTCGTTACAAGATTTTATTATTGATAAGATTGATGATCTAAAAGGCAAAGACATTGTCACCCTTGATGTCCGCGGTAAATCAAGTATTACCGATTATATGATTATTTGTACGGGTACTTCAAACCGTCATGTTTCGTCTATCGCAGGGCATTTGCTTGATGAAGCCAAAAAACAGGGCCATTTGGTGTTAGGCAGTGAAGGGCAAAGTGATGCTGATTGGGTCGTGGTTGATATGGATTCAGTGATTGTGCATATCATGCAAGAAGAAAGCCGTCAGCTTTACGAACTTGAGAAGCTTTGGAGTTAATTGCGTGAAGATACAGCTTATTGCTGTTGGCAATAAAATGCCAAACTGGGTTACGACTGCTTTTGATGATTATCAGTCACGGTTTCCTAAAGATATGCCTTTAGAACTTGTTGAAATCCCCGCAGGTAAGCGCACTAAAAATGCTGATATTGCCCGAATTTTGGATAAAGAAGGCGAATTGATGTTAAATGCTTGCGGTAAAAGCAATCGCATTGTGACTCTTGATATTCCAGGTAAACCTTACACAACGCATAATTTAGCTGAACAATTAGAACGTTGGAAAATAGACGGACGTGATGTGAGTTTATTAATCGGCGGGCCTGAAGGTTTATCTGCTGCTTGCAAAGCGGCAGCACAGCAGAGTTGGTCGCTGTCGCCACTTACCCTTCCCCACCCTTTAGTACGCGTCATTGTGGCTGAAAGTCTTTACCGTGCATGGAGTTTAACCACTAATCATCCTTATCATCGTGAATAATTAAGGTAATAAAATGAGCGCCATTATTTTAGATTTGCAAATTGCTACAGAAGATACACTAAATTTACCAACCGAAGCGCAAATTTTGCAGTGGTTAAATGTTATTATACCTCAATTTATGGATAATGCCGAACTCACTATCCGTATTGTTGATGAACAAGAAAGCCAGCAATTAAATAATACCTATCGTCATAAAGATAAACCCACCAATGTATTATCTTTTCCCTTTGAATCTTCCATTGAGATTGATGTTCCTTTATTGGGCGATCTCATTATTTGTAAACAAGTTGTTGAAGCCGAGGCCAAGCAACAACATAAATCATTAACTTCACACTGGGCCCATATGATTGTACATGGTTGTTTACATTTACTGGGTTATGATCATATTCTTGACGAAGAAGCCGAAGAAATGGAAAATATTGAAATTGCTATTATGCAGCAATTAGGATTTGAAGATCCTTATCAACCGATTGACGAATAAAAATATGCAATTAATCGTTTAGTTAAATGGCAATTTAACTAACTCAACAAGCATATAAAATAAGTTACATTAATAACAAAGCAAGAAAGGAAAAGAGCAAATGAGTGATGATAATCACCGGAGACCTAAAAAAGGGTTTGCATTATGGTTAAGTCAGTTATTTAATTCAGAGCCAAAAGATAAAGAAGAACTTATCGAGGTGATTCGCGAAGCCGAAGAAAACGAACTTATCGATCCAGATACCCTTGATATGATTGAAGGCGTAATGGATATAGCAGAGCAGCGCGTTCGCGATATTATGATTCCCCGCTCTCAAATTGTGACGATCAAAGATAATTATTCGCTTGATGAATGTCTTGATATTATTTTTGAACATGGGCACTCACGTTATCCTGTCATTAGTGAAGATAGAGATCATATAGAAGGCATTTTATTAGCTAAAGATCTTTTGATTTTTATTCGCCAAGGTGTTGATAATTTCGATCTCAAAAAAATCCTTAGACCAACCGTTGTCGTACCAGAAAGTAAACGTGTCGATCATATGTTGAAAGAGTTTCGTATGCAGCGTTACCATATGGCGATGGCTATCGACGAGTTTGGCGGTGTGTCAGGACTTGTGACTATCGAAGATATTTTAGAACTTATTGTTGGCGATATTGAAGATGAATATGATGAGGTAGAAGATCGGGATATTCGCCGCTTAACGCCTTCAGTTTATACAGTGCGAGCCCTTACACCAGTTGAAGATTTTAATGAAATTTTTGCCACTGATTTTAGTGATGACGAAATGGACACCATTGGCGGGCTGGTGATGCAACATTTTGGACGATTACCTTTACGCGGTGAAAGCATTACTATTGATGGTTATCAATTTAAAGTCACCATTGCAGACCGAAGGCGAATCATCCAATTGCATGTAACTATTCCTGAAGGAGCAACTGTGCCCAATTTAGAGCTACCTGAAAATGTTTAAACAAATCTTATTAAGCCTAATTTTTGGTGGTATAGCGGTTTTTAGTTATGCCCCATTTCATATTTGGCCTTTAGCTTTTGTCTCGTTTGCTGGGCTTTTATGGCTTATTGCCGACAAAACGAAAAAACAAGCCATGTTACTCGGATTAAGTTGGGGCATTGGCTATTTTACGGCAGGGATACACTGGGTTTATGTTAGTATTCAACAATATGGCGAGTTACCTACTCTGGTTGCCATTATCGTTTTAGGCCTTTTAATTGTATATTTGTCGCTTTACCCGATGCTATTTACTGTTTTGTTAAGCATAGCAAATCGTTTTACTGGGCAATTTTCATTTAAACAGCTTGTGCTTGTATCTCCAGTACTTTGGCAAGTAACCGAATTTTTACGTGGTTATATCTTAACCGGATTTGCTTGGTTGCAACTTGGTTATAGCCAGCTTGATAGTTCTTTACGAGCCTATTTCCCTCTAATTGGGATAGATGGCGTTAATTTATTGTTAACTATTTTATGTGGGTTATTCGTTTATTGTATAAAGACCATAACCAGCAAAACACCAAAGCGGCACGCACTTGGTGCAATTATTGCACTGTTTACGATCTTTTTTGCACCAATTTCATTCAAGAATATTAATTGGACTACGATAGATAATACTCGTTCGGCTAATTTTGCTTTAATTCAAGGAAATATTTCGCAGTCAATTCGTTGGACAAAAGAGCAACTCAATGACACGTTACAAACCTATGCAAAACTAACTCAAGAAAACATTGAAAAAGATAAAATTATCATTTGGTCAGAAGCCAGTATCACCGATTACGAAATAAATCAGCAATCTTTTTTACAATATCTCGATAATGAAGCTAGAGCTCATAATACTGAAATCGCTGTAGGTATTATAGATTATCGCTTTGGTGAAACAGGATATCAAGCTAACGGAGATCTCTACAATACTTTGTTGGTATTAGGTGAAAAAGAACCTTATCAATATCCAACAACTAATCGTTATCAAAAACACCATTTAGTGCCTTTTGGAGAGTTTACACCACTAGAATCAGTACTTGAACCAATTGCTGAATTGCTCAATATTCCTATGTCATCGATGAAATCTGGCGAAGCAAAACAGCCTCAATTACAAATAAAAGACTTTAAATTTACCACGGCCATTTGCTATGAAGTGATTTTATCACATTTAATGTGGCAAAATTTTACCGCAGACAGCGATTTTTTACTGACCGTATCAAATGATGCATGGTTTGGTGATAGTATTGGTCCTAAGCAACATCTGCAAATGGCGCAAGCTAGAGCATTAGAATTTGGTAGGTCTTTAATCCGTAGCACAAACACAGGCATTACCGCAATTATCGATCCACACGGCAATATTGTTAAACAGTTACCACAATTTAAAACAGCGGTTTTATCGGCAACTGTATCGCCCACAACGGGTTTAACGCCTTATGCAAGATGGGGAAATTGGCCTTATTTTGCTATGATGGCACTAATGCTTATCTCACTTTTTATAAAAAAACGTTCATAATTAACGATACTGGCATAATTATTGCTTAAATATAATTGGATTTAACTAAGTATTGGTGTAATCAATCATCGTAATATTGCGTTAATTATTGGTTACATCTAGCTCCAATGATAGATAAATAAACAGTAAAAAGTACTTTTATGGTAAAAAATAAGTTATAATATACGCCCTTTGTAAAAATATTAAAATTATTTAATATGATACAAACTAAACAGTAGGAGACAAGCATGAACAAAAAGACAAAATTAACCAAATTAGTATTATCATTTGCAATGTTAGGACTAATGACTGGTTCGGCTGTTGCAGAAGAACTGAGTGGTACATTGGCAAAAATTAAAGATAGTGGTGTTATTGTTGTTGGTCATCGAGAATCTTCTATTCCATTTTCCTATTATGGTGATAATCAAGAAGTTATTGGTTACTCACAAGATTATTCTAATTTAATCGTCGATGCGGTTAAAAAAGAATTAAACTTACCTGATCTTAAAGTAAAATATTTACCAGTTACTTCTAAGACGCGTATTCAACTACTTAACAACTATACCTATGATTTCGAATGTGGTTCGACAACTAATAATCTTGAACGTCAAAAAACAGTTGATTTTTCAGACAGTATTTTTATTGTTGGTACGCGCTTCCTAGTTAAAGCGGATAGCAATATCAATAGTATCGAAGATCTAAAAGGTAAAAATGCGGTAACGACAGCAGGTACAACTTCTGAAATCCGTTTAAACCAAATCAACAATAAAGATAACTTAGGTATTCGAATCATTACACCAAAAGATCATGGTGATGCGTTTAATGCGTTAGAAACAGGTCGAGCTGCAGCATTTTTAATGGACGATGCGCTACTTGCAGGCGAACGTTCTCGTGCAATTAATCCTGCTGAATGGAAAATTGTTGGTGAACCGCTTTCTTATGAAGCTTATGGTTGTATGTTGAGAAAAGGCGATACTCAATTTAAACAATTGATGGACAAGACAATTGCTGATGCGCAAAAATCAGGAAAGGCTTTAGAATCCTATAACAAATGGTTTACTCAACCTGTTCCGCCAAAAGGCGCAAATATGAGTCTTGAAATTTCGCCAAAAATGGTTGAGCTATTTGCCAATCCTAATGATAAAGCATTAGATTAATACTTTTCTTATCTTTCTAATCCAATGTACTAAATGAATTACATTTAGTACATGATCTAATTTAGTGAATTAAATATATTATGAGTTTTAATTGGACACTCTCTTTTGAACCTATTACAGCTTTATTGAGGAGTTTTTTAGACTCCATTATGAGCTTTAATTGGATGCTATTTTTTCAATCCACACCTTATGGTGATGGAGTTTACTTAAATTGGCTATTAGATGGCATTGTTGTGACAGTTTCATTAGCTGTGACTGCTTGGATCATCGCCTTTGTGCTGGGGTCACTGGTAGGGATATGTAGAACTTTAGAAAATCAGTTTCTAAATAACTTTGCGGCAAGTTATATTCAGCTATTTCGTAATATTCCATTACTGGTGCAAATGTTTTTGTGGTATATGATACTACCAGTAATATTAAGTGGTAGTGTACGAACTTGGTTTACATCTGACTTATCACCGAATATAAGCGCATTTATCACTGCCGCTATTGCGTTAGGGCTATTTACATCTGCGCGTATAGCAGAACAAGTAAGAACAGGTATTCAAACTTTACCTAAAGGTCAACGATATGCTGCTATTGCACTTGGTTTAACTAATCAACAAGCTTATATGTACGTTTTATTACCAAATGCTTATCGACGTATTATTCCACCATTAACGTCAGAAATGACCAATATTATTAAAAATTCATCGGTTGCTTCAACAATAGGATTAATTGATTTAATTGGTGAAATTGATCGCATTAATGAGTCAACCAATAGCATTATCGAAATATTATGCGGTGTCACAATTGCCTTTATGCTGATTAACTATGTAGTGATTACTGTCATGCGAATTGTCGAAAAACATACTCGTTTACCTAATATGAATCACGGAGGATAAAATGCAGTTATTTCATTGGATTGCCGATATACCTTCACTAGTATTAGATAATTATCACTTATTATTAAGTGGATTATGGTTAACAACTAAAATCACTCTTACTGCTGTGGTTTTCGGTATTATTTGGGGAACAGTACTGGCATTAATGCGTTTATCAAATAATAAGCTACTTAATGTTTTTTCTAAATGCTATGTCAATTTATTCCGCTCCATTCCACTATTATTAGTGTTGTTATGGTTCTATTTAGCTCTGCCTCAGGTCATTAAATACCTATTTAACTTGCCACCATATGCAGATGTACGTATTGCATCAGCGATGATTGCTTTTGCACTGTTCGAAGCTGCGTATTATTCTGAAATCATTCGTGCGGGTATCAATGCTGTTGCTAAAGGTCAATATCATGCAGCTTATGCATTAGGTATGACCAAAAGCCAAGCAATGCGTTTGATTATTTTACCTCAAGCCTTTAGATCTATGGTGCCATTGTTATTGACACAAGGTATTATCTTATTTCAAGATACCTCTTTGGTTTATGTCATGAGCTTAATTGATCTATTTGGCGCAAGTGTGTCGCAAATCGGTAATACACAAGGTGGTACCGTCAAGTATTCTATGATTATTTTTGCAGCTGCAAGTTATTTTATAATTTGTTTCACTGCTTCATGTTTAGTTAATTATTTCAAGAAAGGGATAAGTCGATGATCTCCTTAGAAAATATATCAAAATGGTATGGACAATTTCAAGTATTAAAAAACTGCACAACTCGAGTCGGTAAAGGCGAAGTTGTGGTGGTTTGTGGTCCTTCAGGTTCAGGTAAATCAACTTTGATAAAAACAGTAAATTGTTTAGAGCCTGTACAAAAAGGCAAAATTATTATTGATGGAACTGAAGTTACAAGTAAAGCGACTAACTTAGCAAAGTTACGCTCTAAAGTGGGTATGGTATTTCAACATTTTGAACTATTCCCACATTTAACTATTTTAAAAAATCTCACCCTTGCACAAATTAAAGTGTTAGGTCGAGCCGATGAAGAAGCTCGCGAAAAAGCGCTTAACTTGTTAGAGCGCGTTGGTTTACTTGCTCATGCAGATAAATACCCTGCACAGCTTTCTGGCGGTCAACAACAACGTGTTGCCATTGCTCGTGCGCTATGTATGGATCCGATTGTAATGTTGTTTGACGAACCAACCTCAGCACTTGATCCTGAAATGGTGAATGAAGTATTAGATGTGATGGTTGAGCTTGCTTATGAAGGAATGACCATGATGGTTGTTACGCACGAAATGGGCTTTGCACGTAAAGTTGCACATCGGGTTATCTTTATGGATGCAGGTGAAATTATTGAAGATACGTCAAAAGAGCAGTTCTTTACTAATCCACAATCAGATCGAGCTAAAGACTTTTTAGCTAAGATTATTCATTAAGTTAATTATTACAGGGCTTATCGCCCTGTTTTAGTGTTTCTTCCTTGATTTATCCATCATTTTATAAAGAATTATCTGTATTAGCGCATTTAGAAAATCAACTCAACCATTGTTCTGCAATAAACTAACTAAACCACTATGCCTTTGTGTTTGTGATTTAATTGCTTGTGACAAGATTGCTTCAGTCGCATAAATTGAAACGGCTTTTTTAGCGCGTGTAATTGCTGTATAAAGCAAAGAACGGTTAAGCAACGGCGAATAATCAGTCGGTAAGATAATATTCACATCATCGAATTCTGAACCTTGCGATTTATGGATTGTCATAGCGTAAGCTGTTTCATGCTCAGGTAATCGAAATGGCGAAAATCCTTTAATAGATCCATCAGCAAACGGGAAATATACACGTAATTTTGCGCTATCCTTTTCGGCCATTAATGTAATGCCAATATCACCATTATACAGCCCTAGTGAAGCACTATTGCGTAAAATCATAATTGGCCGACCAACGTACCAAGTTTCTTTGCTTTTTAAGTGAATCAATTTATTTTTGGCTAATAGCAACTCAATTTGCTTGTTTAAACCCTCTACACCAAAATATCCTTCTCTTACGGCACAAAGTAAGCGATATTCGGCAAATTTAGCTAAAACTGCCGCAATATCATTAGTTCCATATTGCTTAATGACATTTAAATAATGTTTATAGTGATTAATACTATCATGTAAAACATCTTTATAAGCTTGTTGGGATGAAAGTGCATGATATTGGATATCACTTAATGACTCATCGTTTAATAATTTTTTAACGACAGTTGAGCGCCCCTCTTTAACTGCATTAGCCAACAATCCAATACCAGACGATTTGTTAAAACGATAGCTTTTTTGTAATAAGCAAATACTGTCAGTGATTGTCGCTGTTTGCTCGCAAGCAGGCACAACATAACCCGTTAATTGACTTAGCTCTTTTGCTCGTGGCTCACTATAACCATGCGTAATAAAGGTACACAGATCACCAAATACCGCACCAGCTTCGACCGATGAGAGCTGATCTTTATCGCCCAACAAAATTAAACGCGCAGACGTGGGTAAGGCTTCAATGACTCTTGCCATCATATTTAAATCCACCATTGAGGCTTCATCAATGACTAACACATCAACATGCAACGGGTTATTTTTATCATGCTTGAATGAACGATTATCTGCTTTTGCACCTAATAAACGGTGTAAAGTGATCGCTTCTGCTTTTATATTGAGTGATGCAAAAGCGAGTTGTTCAATTGTGCGACTCAATGATTCGGTTAATCTTGATGCCGCTTTCCCTGTCGGGGCCGCCGTAATAATTCGCGCATTCGGCGCAGTTAACAAAATTCCAGCTAAAATTTTAGCGACAGTGGTTGTTTTACCTGTACCAGGTCCGCCCGAAATAATCGCGACTTTACGCGTTAATGCCGCAGCAACCGCCACTTTTTGCCAATCAATTTCAGCGTGATTATCAGTAAAAAGCTGATTAAGTATAGTATTTAAATCAGCATCGCAATTTGATTTTTTATTAAGGATTGTGTGATTGAAATATTGAGCAACATTTTTTTCATCCATCCACATTCTTTGAAAATAGAGTTTATTTTCAATAAAGATAAGCGGAGATAAATTTGTTCCATCACTCACAATTTGACTATTTTGTGCTTGTTTAAGTGCGTTTATCCAATCTTGCTCGTTTGGCGAGCCTAAGGCTAACCAAAGCTGCGGTTCAATCGTAGGTTGGTTTAGGTAACTAAGATCCAAGCAAACATGACCAGATCTTACTTCTTTACTTAGCGTTATCACTAAAAAACTGAATCGTTTGATCGTAATATCATCATTTAGCTTTGCTTTATTCGTTAAAAATACTGCCAAATGAATATCCAGCAAACTAATTTGATTGTCTTGTTTAAATTGGTTTAACCATTCGTTTAACATACTGTATTTTCTGTGATTCACTCATTTATAATCCAATTATATCGTTAACTTTATCTTTTGGATAAGTCAGTTTAAAGCTTAAACTAAGATTTTTATTTTCATTTGGATTCAACTTAAACTGCCACATTAATTGACCGGTTTCTTTATTATAGTTTGTACTATCATATTTAGCCTCATCAAGTACTACTGCCTTATTGATAATATTTGGTAGCTGATCATAAACAACAATATCAATGGGTAGCGATTTGGCATTTTTTACATCAATGGTATAGGCATATTTTTGTGAAATATCATTGCCAAATAACGAAGGTTTTGATGTTTCATTAATATTACGATTACGTGAAATAAAAATATTGTTATCTTTTCCTAAAGAGATATCTAGTGTTTCTTTTATATCTTTAGTAGTAATAAAACTTTCGCCAATATAATTACCGTTAAAAAATACCGTAGACTTTCCTGGCAAAAGGTTAAGTTTATCCCAATCAGCAATTTGCGCTTGTAAGTACACACTGCTATCTAATTTAGGAATAGCAATATAATGATATTTCGCTTCCACTTCTTTGTTTTGTAAAGTAAGAATATTACTGTGGCTATTGGATTTAATGGTATAAGGCAATTTGACCTCAAAGCGGGTATTGATACCTAACGTTTTAGTTAATACATTATCATCAGGACGCACTGATCTTGACGCTTTTGCACTTATTTCATCATAATCTTTTTCGCTCTTAGAAAAAAAGAATCCACCTTTTGTGGTATACAAATCGATATACCAAGGCATTAAATCAGGGGCAGTTATTCCATCACTAGGATTAGATGTCGATAAACTAAAATCCACATTTTGCCAATCTAAACCACTATTTTGATAAATGTCTGCTTTATAAGTGAGTTGTAATGGAGAATTGATATCCGCAACGCGCACATCATAAACAGGCGCCCAACCAGCTTTATTGGTGACGTACGATAAAGTTACTGGCAAGCTAATATCTTTATCAGAATAAACTTTTACGGTAATTGCATTGGTCAAAGGCTTGGTCAACGCTTTTTGTTTATCAATCTTATTTTGGCATTGTGCGATTTGTGCATCAATCTGATCGACTTCTTTCTGTAGTTTGTTTTGTTCATTTAAGACCGTCACTAAATTTGTTTTAACAAATTCCAACGCATTTTTCATTCCGTCTAAATCGTTATTTAAATTTTTAACTAACAAATCTAAGCGATTCCCCTGTAAAAGGGTAACTTGTTCAGATACGGCTTTTAATTGTATTTCGACGGTATCATGTTTTTCTTGTAATTGCTTTAACTCGTCAAGTAAAGGTTTAATATCTGCGCTTGGTTTATTATCGCCAACATAGTTATCATTTAATGACGTTGATAATACTTTCACGTTAGCATCATTACCAAATCCTACATTAATTGAATTTGCTTTGACACCATCGGCAATGCCAGTCAATAAAATTTCACTTTCCCCTTTACTTAGTAATACCGTTGATTGCCCCTGCAATTCAGCTCCTTGTAAAAAAAGCGTTACTTTATTGAGTGTGACATTATTGTTTGCTAAGACACTGCTAGAAGTAAATGCAATAAAAAAAGCTAATTTTTGAATTTTCATATTTTCTTTTCAATCGAATTAGAAAGTTAATTATTGGAATATATTTAAGTTATAGGCAAACAACAAACAGCCACTACCTAAAATCATTAATGGTAAAAGAGTATTCACTATTTTCAGCTTAATTGCTATAAATTTTAATAAAGCTAAATAAAAATAAATTATTTTATGTTTAACATATTGAACAATAAATTAAAATAGTTTATATTTTGTTTAAAATAAAAAACACCAAAATAAGGAGACTATTATGAATAGCTTCAGTTATCTAAAAAAAGCAATAAAACGGAAAAATATGTCATTGCAGACAGTTGCCGATGCTTGCCAAATGACTAAGGGTTACTTAAGTCAGCTCATTAATGATAAAATTAAAAACCCTAGCGCACAAAAATTACAATCGCTCCACCAATATTTACAAATCGAAGAATCCACCAAAAATAAGAAAGTAGGCATCATTTTTGGCAAATTTTATCCTTTACATACTGGACATATCTATCTTATTCAGCGCGCAATTAGCCAAGTTGATGAACTGTATGTCGTGCTTTGTTCCGATACCATTCGTGATATGGCATTATTTGAACAAAGTGCGATGTCTCGCCAACCCACAATCAATGATAGAATTCGCTGGCTACTGCAAACCTTTAAATATCAAAAAAATATCCATATTGAATTATTAGAAGAAGACGGCATTCCTACTTATCCTAATGGGTGGCATGAGTGGAGTGAACGAGTTAAAAAACTGTTCCAAGAAAAAGGCATCAAACCGGATTGTGTTTACTCAAGTGAACCACAAGACGTTAAGATGTATAAAGATTTATTTGATTTAGACACAATGCTCATTGATCCAAAACGACAATTTATGCAAGTCAGTGGCACTCAAATTCGCCAAGCACCCCTGAAAAACTGGCAGTACATTCCAACTGAAGTTAGACCATTTTTTGTCAGAACTGTCGCCATTTTAGGTGGTGAGTCTAGCGGTAAATCGACGTTAGTAAATAAACTAGCGAACGTATTTAATACTACTAGTGCGTGGGAATATGGACGCGATTATGTATTTTCACACTTAGGCGGTGATGAGCGCGCCTTGCAATATGCCGACTATGACAAAATTGCACTAGGACACGCTCAATATATTGATTTTGCGATAAAACATGCCAATAAAGTTTCGTTTATTGATACTGATTTTGTCACAACTCAAGCTTTTTGTAAAAAATACGAGGGTAAAGAACATCCTTTTTTACAGGCGATGATCAATAATTATCGTTTTGATTTGGTTATTTTGTTAGGTAATAACACACCATGGGTTGCCGATGGTTTACGCCATTTAGGCAGTCCCAAACAGCGCAAAGATTTTCAACAGTTATTGATAACATTATTAGAAAAAAACAACATTAACTATATACAAATAGATTCTCCTGATTACGAAGTGCGTTATTTACGCTGTATTGAACTAGTTAATCAACTTATCAACGATGAAGAGTAATAAATTATGAATAAATTAAACGATCTTACCATTTCAATCGGACGCAATAAATTTTATCCATTTTTTTGTATATTATGTGTCACGCTAGCATTCTTATACACCGATCCATTTACTCAATTTAATTTACGCTATACGGCTTCTTACATAGGCGCTTTTTGTGGCCTACTCTGTGTCATTTTATTAGCAAAACGTAAAAATATGGGCAATGTATTAGGTATGTTTGCCGTAGTTGCAGAATGTTGTGCTAATGTTCTTGGAGGCAATATTGGTGCAGGACTACCGCCTGTTTACTATTTTTGTTCACACATCTACGGTTTATTCACTTGGCAAAAAAATCTTGATAACCATAAAAATGTTAAAGTCCGTTCACTCAATGAAACTGCATTTTTATATGCACTCATCTTTTTGATTGTTGCTGCTTTTTTCAATATTTACTTAACCAATGAAATAGGTGCAACCAATACAAGCTACCAACTCATGGCTAACTGTTTCATTTTTGGATTAGGCGTTGTTGCTCAGTTATTATTAATGTTGAGATACTATTTCAACTGGTATTTATGGGTCATATTAAACGTATTGGTGATTGGTTTAAATATCTATACCGACAATATCATTATCGCAACACAGTACTTAATTTATCTGTTTAATGCTATTTATGGGATTTGTGAATGGAAACGTTCTGAACAGGAAGAATAAATATACCAGATTTTGTCAAAAAGTTTCAGAAAACACTATGTTTCAGTATAAAAATAGAAAATAAGTATTTTATTTTCTATTTTTTATTTGACATCAACAGCAATTATTCTATATCGCCTTTAACCAAAGGTACAAATATCACCTTGCCCATATTTTTGGCTACAAAGTTATTGCCATCACGCTCAATTAATTGTAGAGCCTGTGTATTTTTACCAACAGGAATAACTAATCGTCCTTTATCTGCCAATTGTTCTAACAAGCTTTGTGGCACTTCGGATGCAGCTGCGGTAACGATGATGCCATCAAAGGGTCCTCGTTCAGGCCAACCTAACCAGCCATCACCATGACGCGTTGAAATGTTGTGAATATCAAGTTGCTTTAAACGACGTTTCGTATTCCACTGTAGGCTTTTAATTCTTTCCACTGAACAAACATGCTCAACTAACTTTGCCAAAACAGCGGTTTGATACCCAGAGCCAGTCCCAATTTCAAGCACTTTAGAATTAGGCTCTAATTTTAATAGTTCCGTCATCTTCGCTACAATATAGGGTTGAGAAATAGTTTGACCATTGCCTATTGGAAGTGGACGATCATCATAAGCTTGATGCGAAAGGGCTTCATCAACAAAATGCTCCCGTGGAATTGAAGCGATAGCATCTAAAACATACTCGTCTTTTATTCCTTGCTGACGCAAGAATTTAATTAGGGATTGCATTTTTAGATTTTGCATTTGGGCTACTCATTTTCCATTATTAATTCACGTATCACACTTGTTGCATAACAACCTGATGGCAAATAAAAATCGATCTCAAGAGTGCTATCATCCAACCATTGCCAATTAAGCTGATCTGCTCGTAATAATATTGACCGTCTTGCTGTTTCGACACGTTCTTTTTTGAATAGATTATTAAATTCAGACCAACTTTCTAAACATTTTTGTTCAAAATCAAATGCTTTAAAGCGTGTTCCGAGTGGTGAATCTCCCACCATTGGTGCGGTAATATTAATTTCACCATTTTCAAGTCGTTGCTGTAATAAATCGAGTTCATCTTCTTGTGCAACAAACCAGCTACCACGCTGTGCTAGTTGTAATATATCGCCATCTAACACAATTTGATGTAAATTTTGAGCTATTCGTTGGCTGACAATATCATTAAAAATCGCACTACGTGCAGCAGAAAGATAAAAGCTACGCTTTTTACGATCTTTAACCGAAATCTCGCCACTAGCCCATTTTATGGCTTGGGTAATATTATTTTCATCTCGACCAAAACGCTGCTCACCAAAATAATTAGGCACGCCATGTTGTTCGATTAAGACTAATTTAGATTCGATTTCAGATTGGGTATTTAAATTTCTTAATCTAATTTTAAAATAATTACCCTTTAATGCACCTATTTTTAATTTCTTATTATGCCGAGTGACTTTTAGTATCTGGCAACCGGCTAAATCAAATGCCGAAAAATCAGGCGTTTGCTGACCAGGCATATGTAAGCTAAACCACTGCGTAGTTATCGCTTGACGATCTTTTAATCCAGCATAACTCACAAGCTTGGCTGAAATACCAACATATTTAGCTAACTGCTCAGCCACAAAAATAGTATTACAATCACGTTTTTGCAAAAAAACTAAAACATGTTCACCATCGCCAGTCAACTCAAAACCAAGATCTTCTGTAACCATAAAATCTTCATGTTGCTGTTTATACTGCCCTGTCGTGGTTGGTTTTCCATATAAATAATTAAGTTTTGCTAACACTTGTATTGCCTATATTTAAATTTAATCTGCTGTGGACTTTTTGGTTAATAAAACAACCGCTTGGCACGCAATGCCCTCTTTACGTCCTGTAAACCCTAATTGCTCAGTCGTTGTCGCTTTTACACTAATTTGATCAAAATGCACTTTTAGATCTTCAGCGATATTAACCCGCATTTGATCTACATGAGGCCGCATTTTGGGTTCTTGTGCGATGATAGTAGTATCCAGATTCACAAGTTCATAACCTTTAGCTTGAACTAGGCTGTATACTTCTGTCAATAATATACGGCTATCTATGCCTTTATATTTAGGATCAGTGTCTGGAAATAGCTTACCAATATCACCTAATGCTAATGCACCAATTAAGGCATCGGTTATTGCATGTAATACGACATCTCCATCAGAATGCGCAACAAGGCCATATTGATAAGGAATTTTTACGCCAGCAAGAGTTATTGGCCCCTCACCACCAAACTTATGAACATCAAATCCATGACCTATTCTCATATTTTCACCTATTTGGAATCTGCTTAGTCAAATAAAAAGTAGCCAATGCTAAATCTTCAGGACGCGTTATTTTTATATTATCTCGGCGGCATTCAATCAATAAAGGATGCCCGCCACAATATTCAATCGCTGAAGCTTCATCTGTAATGGCAACATGATGATTTAAAGCTTGTTGCAAACATGATTTTAATTCACCGGCATTAAATAGTTGAGGCGTTGCTGCGCCCCATAAATAAGTTCGATCTTCAGTATAATCAATAACAGTGTCATTATTTTGATACGCTCGTTTTATCGTATCACTAATACGGGTGGCTAATATGCCACCTTGTTTTTTATTTGTTACCATTTCAATTAGGCGCGTAATATCATCATGATCAACACAAGGCCTTGCTGCATCATGAACTAAAGCCCACTGCTGATCATTTAACAGTTGTAATCCGGCTAACACAGAATCAGCGCGAGTTTTGCCACCTAAAGTAACTTTAATCTTATCGTGTAAGGCGATCGAAAGGGTATTAAATAAGTTATCTTCCGGGCTGATTACAACAATAACTTTCGCAATTTGAGGGTGCGTTAATAATTTATTCAGCGTATGTTCTAAAATCGTCTTTGAACCAATTTCTAGATATTGTTTGGGGGTTTGGCTATTCATACGGCAACCAATTCCTGCTGCCGGCACAATAGCGATGATATCATGAAGATTATTTATGTTATGCATTATCGTTTTTTTGTATCCGAATCAATTATAATTCGATAAAAATATTCATTAGATTTAACCATCCCTAAATGGCTACGCGCACGCTCCTCTATTGCTTCATAGCCACGTTGTAAATCATCAATTTCAGCAAACATCTGTTCGTTACGAGCCTTTAACTTCTCGTTATCAGCTCGCAAATTGACTAACATTTCTACATTGCCTTGATAGTCGTACACGTTATTTTTTCCATACCATAAAGAATACTGTAGATAACCTAGTATAACCAATAGCAATAAAGGGAGCTTCCATCTTCTCATGAATTTAGTCTTATCCCTTATCTATATACATTTAACTGGTTTTGGTAAGCCAGCAAGTTTAGTCGCTTGTTTAGCTGGGCCTTCGGGAAATAACTTATACAAATAACGACTATTACCCTTTTCTGCACCAAACTTTTTTTCCATCGCTTTAACTAACGCGCGTATAGCTGGTGAGGTTTTATATTCTAAGTAAAAATCACGAACAAATAAAATCACTTCCCAATGTGCATCGGTTAATTCAATGGACTCTTTGGCTGCCAATTTAGGAACCAAATCAACACTCCAATCCTGCCAATTTTTTAAATAACCTTTATCATCGGTTTCTATCTGTTCTAACATTTTTCAAAGTACGCTATTTAATTTATGTTGTATTATACCCAATTAATCAAAATCCAACACTAATTTTGCAGGCAAATACCTCATCGATTGCTTAATTCCCATAAAATTTGATGAAATTTAAAGCAAACGATAAAAAATCTTAAAATAGCTATTTACAAATCAGCAAGTCTCCTTTAATATTCACAGCCATTGCGGAAGTGTGGCTGAGCGGTTGAAAGCACCGGTCTTGAAAACCGGCGAGGGGCGACCCTCCCAGAGTTCGAATCTCTGCGCTTCCGCCATCTTCTTTATGTATCAATTAAAACTCCACAAGATAGAAAATAAATATTTCTTAGTATACCATATAATATGATATATCATTCAAACAGCTAATAGTACTTTGCTAGCTAATCTAAATTATTTACTAGTTAATTTTGCTTATGTATTGATGGTATGCTAAAGCTACTAATTAAATCAACTAAGAACGAAAAAGATTATCAAGATGCACTAGTGCCGATTTAACGGCTTTTTAATCAAGAATAGAAGGTAACCCTGAATCAGAGCTGTTAAAAGTCATGAGCATTTTGTGACTTTCTGTCATTAAAGTGCAGGCTAGCAGGCTCTAACCTATTCGGCGCCCCGCATAACGCAGGAGCTTTGATCTTTGATAGATTATTCTTGATTAGCACCATGACTAAAAATTAAGAATAAAAAACAAAAGCTAAGGCGTGACGCAAAGCCCCTCATAACCAATATTCAAAGGGGTGTGCATCACTTGACCGTCAAACGGGGCAACGGCAAAGTACGTATTGTCACCAGTAGGATCGCTTGCTGGGTAGCCATCGTTACTGTATCTTGTTGTTCCGAAGTAATAATACAATTTTCCCCATTCTGTGAAGAATCCAGCTCCAATTCGACGCTGGTAATAATTACCTTCTGATGACGGCGTAGCACCAACGGCACCATAACAATCACTGTTGTCTGGATCGTTATTACGACAGACTGCATTGGTGAGATCTTTCACTTTCGGAAGTCGATAGCCTAAACCATCACACCACTCTGCGTGGGTTGGAATATTATCTGGTCTGTCGTCTACATCGCGGCCAAGATACCATTGCTGTAATACAAATCCATATGTTACAACCCCATTGCCCTCGCTATCTTTACCCACTAATTCGAATGTCTGCGGTAAATTTGGCTTATAAACTAGACCTAGGTATGATGGACTCTCTGCTAGCAACGAATCATGCAGATTAGGACCTGCTAGGGTAACTCGTGTCACATCTTCTGGACCATCCATCCACATATCCCACCCATTTGTTATATGTTCCCATCTTACTGTGGCAGTTATGCCCTCATGCGTAACAGGTTCCCAAGTCAATTGACTTGCATCAATGCCCTCTATATCTAAATCAAAATATAATCCATCAGCACCCGTGGTCGGAAAATTAAGCGCATATGATGAGGGATTGATTGATTTCACAAAAAATCCTTTCTTTGGATTCCATATATCAATGGGGCCAGCGTTTTCACCTTCGCACCAAATCAGATTTGGCCTAACGAAGTTGATAAATGGTGATGGCGATAATATTATTGCATCACTACGATTTCCTTTTTTGGCGACCAATGCCTGTGAATGCCATGAAGACGACAATAACAAGAACAAGAACAAGAACAAGAACAAGAACAAGAACAAGAACAAGAACAAGAACAAGAACAAGAACAATGCCAACGGAACTTTTGAAGATAATTTAGATAATTGTTTAGAGGATAACTTCGAGGATATCAACGAGATGAGAGAAAAAACTCGTCTAATGTGATTATTTACGAAATTCAAGACATAGGTTTGCCAGTGCTGGTGTTTGGTGTTTGGTGTTTAAAATGATAATGCATTATGGTTCACCTGTCAAGTAAATTATTGTTTTATTTGTCTTTTATGTATTTTCTTGCTTACTAAATAAGCTGTTGTTTTAAATTGGTGAAAGTATAACCGTTTAAAAAAAGCTTGGCTAGTTTTTTGGAGGAATTTTTTTAAAGATTTTTTAAGGGTTGTTTTGTTAAGCTTTGCGCAAAGGTTTAAAGGATTGAAAAATTTTCTGTTTTGATAGAAATAATTTTGCAGCAGAAGGTTTTCAAAGATTTTGACCTTTTGATGAAATAAATAGCAACAATAATAAAGTCCCAAATAGCTTTGTAGAAAGACCTGAAGAACTTTCAAAAATCATTCAGTTATAATGTTTATTTTATTAAAGTTTTTATTTAATAGTTTTTTAGTAAAACCAAGTGCTTATAAGATATTTTCACGGATTTGATATTTTGTTTAAAGTCTATTTGGATGCAATTTTAACGCACCATTTTTGCTTTGTTCCTGACAAAACATAGGCTAGATTTAAAAGCTTTGAAAAACAGAAAAACCAATCAACATATTAATTTTATTTAATTTTCACAAAATTTTAAAATAGAATTAAAAAATCAGGCATAAATATGCCTGATTAATCACAAAAGATCAAATAAGATCTTTAATCATCACTATAACCTAAACTCCGCAATGCTCGCTCATCATCCGCCCAACCAGCTTTGACTTTTACCCAAAGCTCTAGATGCACTTTATTGTCAAAAAATGACTGCATATCTTTGCGGGCTTCTATGCCTATTTTTTTGATTTTTTCGCCTTTATTGCCGATGACCATTTTCTTTTGTCCATCGCGTTCAACTAAGATTAATCCATTAATACGATACATTCCGTTACGTTCGTCAACTTTAAATTGTTCAATTTCAACGGTCACGGAATAAGGTAATTCATCGCCTAAAAAACGCATAAGTTTTTCGCGGATGATTTCCGATGCCATAAAGCGTTGCGAGCGGTCGGTTATGTAATCTTCAGGAAAATGGTGTTCGCCTTCAGGTAAGTGTTTTTTGACGATATCTTTGATAATCTCAACACCCTCTCCTTTTTCAGCGCTAATTGGCACAACATCTAGAAAGTTAACTTTTTGGCTTATCGCTTGAATATGCGGTAATAATTGTGTTTTGTCGCTGACATTATCAATCTTATTAATGACTAGCAAAACTGGACTTTTGCAGTCTGTTAGTTTGTTGGCGACCATTTCATCATCGTCATTCCAATGAGTTCCTTCAACCACAAAAATCACTAGCTCCACATCGCCAATTGAACTGCTTGCAGCACGATTCATTAAGCGGTTAATGGCTCTTTTTTCTTCAATATGGAGCCCAGGTGTGTCGATATAGATAATTTGGTCGTTATTCTGTGTGTCGATACCGACGATACGATGACGAGTCGTTTGTGCCTTGCGTGATGTAATCGAGACTTTTTGACCAAGTAATTGGTTTAATAGTGTTGATTTACCTACATTTGGTCGCCCAACAATGGCGACAAATCCACAATGTTGTATTGTTTCTGTCATTTTATACCTAATTGGTTGAGAGCTTCTTGTGCAGCTGCTTGTTCTGCTTTTCGGCGACTTAAACCACGACCTAAATATTCGTGGCTATCGTTGTCGATTTTACATTGAATTAAGAATTCTTGTTCGTGGTTATCACCAGTTACTTCGACAATTAAATAACATGGGCGTGGACGATGAATTCCTTGTAAATATTCTTGCAATCTTGTTTTGGCATCTTTTTGTTTAATGCCTGGTTGGATTTGGTTTAAGCGACTTTGATACCACGATAAAATTAGCGGACGAATAGTATCGATGTTGCTATCTAAGTAAATGGCACCAATAATGGCCTCAACGGCATCAGAAATAATTGATTCGCGACGATATCCGCCACTTTTTAGCTCACCTTGCCCTAAAATAAGGTGATCGCCTAATTTGAAATCTTTACCAATTTCGGCAAGTGTTTGCCCGCAAACTAACGTTGCTCGCATTTGACTTAAATCACCTTCGTCTTGTTTGACAAAACGGTGATAGAGTTCGTCGGCAATGACAACGCTTAAAATAGAATCCCCTAAAAACTCTAAACGTTCGTTATGCAGTTTATTAGCACTTCGATGAGTAAGTGCTAATTCAAGTAGGGAAATATCTTGAAACTGATAGCCGATTGATTGTTGAATTTGACTAAATTTTTTCATGATTATAGTTATTAATGTATGCCGCCAATACGACTAAAACGGATTCCAGTTGGCCATTCGTTGGGCTGCTTTTCAAAACTGATCCAAATCGCTGTTGCTTTACCAACAAAATTACCTTCGGGCACAAAACCAAAGTATCGACTGTCGCCACTGTTATCGCGGTTATCACCCATCATAAAGTAATGACCTTGTGGTACAACCCAAGTCGCTATAGGTTGACCTTCTTGATGATAATAATATCTTGGATCTTCTTGCGAACCTTGAGTTGTTAAAATATCGTGCTGTGTGTCGCCTAGGGTTTCTTGTTGAATGTTCATATTCAATGTCACAATAGAGTTAGAATCAACAATGCCTTTGTCGGCATATTGGTCTAAAGTATAAAAACTTGGGTTTGATTTGAACTGTTCGTGAACTTCTTTCCAGTTACTTGGCTTGGGTTCGCTGTAATGTAAATCAAGTGGCTGTGATTGTTGCCCTATACAATTGCTATCCGTTGTTTGGCACGCTGGATAGATTAAAATTTGCTTTTCTTTTATCAGATAGACAATTTTGTCGCCGGGCAGACCAACAACACGCTTAATCAGATCCATTTGGGGAATAGTTGGGTGTTTAAATACCGCCACATCACCACGTTTGGGGTGTCCTGTTGGAATGATAACGGTATTGGTAATAGGATCACGCATACCATACGAAAATTTTTCAACCGCAATAAAGTCACCGATTAATAGTGTTTGTATCATTGACCCCGATGGAATTTGAAACGGTTCATATATAAATGAGCGAATAACAAATACCACAAACAAAACGGGAAAAAACGACGCTAAGTTTTCAACCCAACCTTTGGGTTTACCAACTTCGGCAAGTATTTTTCCATCTACTTCGCCATTACTTTGGGTGCGAATTTCTTCAACCTTGCGCTGTCTTGCTGGTTTCCATTTGAACTTTTCTAAAAACCAGAAGATACCCGTAATGAAAGTTGCTAATGTTAATATGATGGCAAATGTTCCAGCCATTTTTTTTCCTCTTTATATAAATCTTTTTATGGATTTGTTTTAATTAGTTAATCTTTTCCTACATGCAAAATCGCTAAAAACGCTTCTTGTGGTAATTCAACATTACCCACTTGTTTCATGCGTTTTTTACCTTCTTTTTGCTTCTGTAAAAGTTTCTTTTTACGACTTACGTCACCACCATAACATTTGGCCAATACGTTTTTACGTAGCTGTTTTACGGTTGATCGTGCTATGACATGATTACCGATAGCCGCTTGAATGGCGATATCAAATAGTTGACGAGGGATCAGATCTTTCATCTTTTCAACTAGTTCCCGCCCTCGATAGGGTGCGTTATCTTTATGGGTGATTAAGGCTAATGCATCCACTCGCTCACCGTTAATTAATACATCCAATCTTACCATGTCAGCAGCTTGGAATCGTTTAAAACTATAATCTAATGAGGCATACCCACGCGAAGTCGATTTTAGTTTATCAAAAAAGTCTAATACAACTTCAGTCATTGGAATTTCGTACGTTAAGGCAACTTGATTACCATGATAAACCATGTTGGTTTGTACACCGCGTTTTTCAACGCATAGTGTGATGACGTTACCCAAATAAGTTTGCGGAACTAATATGTTACATTCGGCAATCGGTTCACGTAACTCCTGAATGTTATTCACTGCAGGTAATTTTGCCGGGCTATCAACATAAATTGTTTCGTTCGATGTGGTTAGCACTTCATAAACTACCGTTGGTGCAGTGGTAATGAGATCAAGATTGTATTCACGCTCTAAACGTTCTTGGATGATCTCCATATGCAGTAAGCCAAGAAAACCACAGCGGAATCCAAAACCTAAAGCGCCAGAATTTTCAGGTTCATAAAACAACGAAGCATCGTTTAAACTTAATTTGCCAAGGGCGTCACGAAAAGCTTCATAATCGTCAGAACTGGTTGGAAATAACCCAGCATAAACTTGCGGTTTGACCTTTTTAAATCCCGGTAATGGGGTTTGTGCAGGTGCTTTTGCCAAGGTTAAAGTATCGCCGACTGGGGCGCCTAATATATCTTTGATAGCACAAACAACCCAGCCCACTTCACCGCAATGTAGGCATTGTTTGTCAACTTGTTTAGGCGTGAAAATGCCAAGTCGATCAACGTTATAAGTCATGCCTGTGCTCATAACTTTGATTTTATCGCCTTTGTTTAATTCGCCATTTTTTATGCGAATTAATGAGACAACACCTAAGTAGTTATCAAACCATGAATCAATAATGAGGGCTTGTAATGGCGCTGTTGAGTCACCTTCTGGTGGAGGGATGTCGCTAACTAATTGTTCAAGCACATCAATAACACCAACACCAGTTTTAGCCGAACAGCGAACGGCATTGCTTGCATCAATGCCAACAATGTCTTCAATTTCGGCCGCTACCCGCTCTGGTTCGGCAGCGGGTAAATCAATTTTGTTAAGAACAGGGACAACTTCAAGATCCATATCTAACGCAGTATAGCAATTTGCTAGTGTTTGCGCTTCAACGCCTTGCCCTGCATCCACAACTAATAATGCCCCTTCACAAGCAGCTAGTGAACGCGAGACTTCGTACGAAAAATCAACATGACCTGGCGTGTCGATAAAATTGAGCTGATAGGTTTCGCCATTTTTAGCATGATAATCAAGCGTCACGCTTTGTGCTTTAATGGTGATCCCTCGCTCACGCTCGAGATCCATTGAGTCGAGCACTTGGGCTTCCATTTCGCGATCTGACAGTCCACCACAAATCTGAATTATGCGGTCTGAAAGCGTTGATTTACCATGGTCAATATGGGCAATGATTGAAAAATTGCGGATATTTTTATTCATATTAATAAATTATAATTAGTATCTTGGTTATTAACGGTTAACTATCTAATTAACTACCTAAAATGCCTTTTGGTTATTACCAGCATTGCAAATAATTATATAGTCAGAAAGAGGAACATTTTACACATTTATCGCAACTAAGCATAGCGATATCGAGAAGTTTGCGCTTATTTCTGGATGATATTTTGTGCAATACGTTCAACCGTGTTACGTGGTAAATTACCAATGACGATAATATTTTTGTGACCTAAGTTAGTTGAATAAATGGTCTGCCCACCTTGTTGAATAATTTGGTGAGATTGCTTAGCTTGTTCAGACGAGATGTTAACTGTAAACGAAAATACACCATCTGAAAATAGTTTAGTCGCAATGTCAGAACTGTAAAAATTTAAATTATAGGCGGCTATTTCTTTAAATCCTTTAGGCAACCAAGCTAGTCGCCATTGGTCGAGGGCATTATTTTGTTTTTCAATCGATAATAAAATCGGGTACGTTCGGCTATTGATGTTGTTCATCAGACCTTTTTTGTCAAAATTTTTGTCAAGGTTGAGCACTTTTGTCTGGTTGATAATATCGCTATTTTGATCTAATAAGTCGATCCTGATCGGTAAATAGGTGTCATCATCAATCCAAATCACGTAGCTATAACGATCCTGTTCTTTAGCGATGATTTTGACCAATTGCGCGCTGCGATTAGCGGTTCTTGCTTTGCCCAATGTAATAAAGTCATAAATCTTTTTAAGTTCGTTAAAATTATTATAAATAACATCAGGAAAAGCCTCAACAATGCGCGAACTAGTAATAGAAAATGCAGGACTGTCAGGTTGAAAGTAACTAGTTGCACCATTATGCAAAATGATCTCCTTATCAGAACCTTCAAGATAGCGCAAATAGGCGTTAATATTTTCCTTTGTGGTAGCACCTAAATGGTAATATTCGAATGTGGTTGCATACTGATTTTTATCTTGCGACAAGAAATAAATTCGATAATCTTGTGTTTGTACGGCATGATTCATTTTGTTTAATAACGCTAAGGCATCCTCAGTATCGTTAGCATAAATGGATACTGAAAAAAACGCAAAAAACAGAGCGAATATAATATTTCTACTCTGTTTTATAAAATGTTCAACGAAATAATTGGGTAATTTCATTTCGAATTAGCGAGCATTTAATCTTTTTTGCAATTCATAATCTTGCACCAGCAATCTGATTTTGTCATATTGTCGTTTTTCAAGTAATTGCTGATCGTTTTGTTGATGAATCCCCCCCACCGGAGCCACATTCACACCAACAGGTACGGTATTTAGTGTAGGGCTTGTACTGGTATTATCTGTTTGACCTTGATGGTATTGTACACTTGCAATAATGCCAAGCGTTACACACGCTGCAAGTCCGACTTGGCTTACTTTGGCAAAAAAATCTTTAACGTGAATCCAAATTAGATTTTCAGCTTTTGGTGGCGTGGTTGTGTTAATATCAGGTTGATCAGCAAGTTGATTGTATAAATCCTCGGTTGCGATCGCTTGTGCGATTTGATTAGTGATATCTATAGTTAATGAACTACTATGCAACTGACCGCGCATTGTGTCTCTTACAATATGATAACGATGCCAGTATGATTGCAAACTTTCATCATGCGATATTTCATCGATAATATGATCGTTTGTAAACTCGCCATCCATAAGTAATGAAAGTTGTTCTTTGCGTTCTATTTGCATAGTAAATACCTTAAATTTATGACTACTCTTTATCAATGATTTTGTAGCCATCAACTGAGTAATGGTTTAATTTTTTCATCTATCGCATCACGTGCTCTAAAAATACGTGATCGCACTGTTCCAACGGGTACATCCATAATTTCAGCAATTTCTTCGTAACTTAAACCGTCGATTTCGCGCAAGGTAATTGCGGTTTTTAAATCATCAGGTAGCGCTTCGATCGCTGCAAATACGGTTTTTTTTACTTCATCTGAAAGTGCTAAATTTTCGGGATTATCAAGATCCTTTAATGAATCCGCACCTTCGTAACTTTCAGCTTCGCTAGCATCAATATCTGATAATGGAGGCCTTCGTCCTTGAGAGGTCAAGTAATTTTTTGCCGTATTTACCGCAATTCGATACAGCCATGTGTAAAAAACACTTTCACCTTTAAACAGACTTAATGACCGATAGGCCTTAATAAAAGTCTCTTGCACAACATCGGGGACTTCAGATGCTAAGACATAACGAGAAACCAAATGAGCCAATTTATTTTGATAACGAACCACAAGCAAATTAAATGCGTTTTTATTTCCGTTAAGGACGCGATCAACTAATACTTGGTCTGTTATTTGCTCCCCCATTAAAGGCCTTTCCTTATTATGTTAATAACTGTCAATCGCCCTCAAAATTTGCGCTGACATACAGTTAGATTCTTAAATTAAAAAAAAGTTCCCATTATTTTAATAAAAATTTAATTATTTTACTTATTAATTGTAAATTTTTACTCTTTTTATACTAAAACACATACTTTCCTGAAACTTTTTGACATGATTATTTTCAAATAAGATCGTTTTCGATCTTTTAATTGAGCGGAATGATTTCACGTTCGTTGCAGCTATTATAAGTAATTTGATAAAATTGAGGTAGATTAAAATTCACCGAGCTACTAGTCGTAAATGTAAAGCGATCGTCTGATAAAGCATAAAATTCATTGATATCTTTAACCATGTTGTCTTTTGATCCATTGCAGTTACGGTAAATTTCGACTTGGTTATGTTCATTCAGGATGTAAAGATCAAAACCTGACTCAGTATCTTCAAAAAAGAATTGAATGATCCCTGCATAGGCAATGCTATCAATTTCTGTCGGTAATTCATTGGTTTCGTCTAAAATGTTCAGCGGTCTGCCTTGTACTTTGTTATTTGACACCGCTCCATAAAAATCGATCGCATTTTCAAATTGATGACATGAAACGCCTAATCGCTCAAAAAATAGATACCACGAAAAGCCCCCTATTCTTAATGGTTTGACTTGCGTTGAGTTGTTTTCGGTCGTCGTTAAACGTAGATCAATACATTCATCCATAAGCTTTTTCATTTGCTGTTTGATTTCACCGCTTAAATGTTCACTATAACAAAAAATTTCGATTGAATTGGGCAAGTCTGCATCTTTGTGCATGCGATTTAATAATGCCTTAATAGCTTCAAGTACCGATAGTTTGCCACTAAAATGGAGTACGCGAATTTCATTCCATGAATTGCGATACAGAAGATCAATCGATCCTACCAAACTTCGTTCGTATTTGCCATAATTAAGAACACTATTGGCCACTTCATCATCTAATTCAATGTTAACTGTCGGATCGTCTTCTATATTTAAAATAATGGCTAAGTGACGGATTTCGCATGGACCATATAACTGTTCTTCAGTTGCTGCTGGCACGTCAATAGGAAAGTAATTTTTGAGATCTGCGATCAGTTGATTAATTTTTGCGTTATTACGATTTTCGCCGTCGTGATAATAAAATACGGTAGAATTCGCAATTAAGCCATTAAAATAACACCACCCTACCAGTTTTACTAAGTATTTGCTATATTCTAAATATTGATGACCAATAATTGTTTGCATTATGGGTTTTTGATTATAAACATACCACCCCGATCGATTAATGCGATCTTCAGACACATGAATAAATGTTAATGCATCTTCTTGCAAATTATCAGATATATTAAGCTTTAACGTTGTGATCTTGCCTGGTAATACTTCAAAAGCGGCATAGAGCTTACGCGTTAAGATCGCCAGATCTTGAGGACTAATCAATGAATCTAAATTATTACGACGACCAAAATTGAGTAAATTTCGATAACCTGTCATCATGGTATGCAATAAGATCTCGTGTATTTCTCGTACTTGCCCTATTTTCCACGTTTGACAAGCGTCTAATTTTGCAATTTGTTGCTCATTCCATCCCCACTCTTTCACTAAATCACTCAAAATAGTGCGACGCCATGACGGTGATTGTATTGGAATGGACAGTTTTTCATTCACTTTTAAATAAAAGCAGTTACGGATTAACTCAAGTCGCTGAAAATCATTAATTTCAATGAGATATTTACTAATTCTGTCTAACAGCATGTAATACGAATCTAGATACATGCCTTTATGTATTTCACCGTTTTGAATAAGTTCTCTCATTTGATAAGCAACTGGTTTATTTTGTGGGTAAATCCATGAATACGCTTCTAATAACAGGGTTTTAAGAACTGCTTTAAAGGGTGAATCGATACTTTTATAAAGTTGCCATAAACTTGCGCCAAAATACTCTTCAGCCGATAAACTGGTTAGCGGACCAAAATCAATCCATTGATCTCGTTCGATTAACTTAAGATCAACCATGGCATTAACACACTTTTCATAAGTAGGATAAGTGACGTTATTCACGGTGAAATTGTAAGGTACCGCAAACCACAGTAAAAACTTACCTGCTAATAAATTTGCTGAACGGTAAAACTCTTCAAGCAACAAAATATGCTGCGCAGATCCGCAATTTTCGCCCATTAGACACTCATGATGCTTATTAATAAAACGATCAGCATCGACCACAAATAACGTTAATTTGACTTGCAAATTGGCAGCCCAGTTTTCGATTAAACGACATTTTTGTTGTAAGACTTTTTTTTGTTGATCGGTTAAACTGTTCTCAATACATATCCAAATATCAAGATCAGATTGAACCGATTGCCCAATAGAACAAGTACTGCCCATCGAATATAAAGCTGATATTGCTGGAGAGGCGATGGCTGTAGTTTCGTTTTTAGTTGCTAAAAAATTGAATTTGCTTTTAAGCAGTTTATTCGCATCAGCAGATAATTGATAACAAGCAATACCTGAAGGTATATTCCCTTCCATATATCCTGGTAATTCAGGGGTATGATAATGAAAAAGAGCAGGAAGTAACAAAAATACCTGTTGAAATTCATCAGGCATTCCAATAAGTGCACGCTCACGTTTTAAATTGGCAAGATCTTCAAGTTCTTTTTTAATGTTATTGATATAATATTGCATAGCTTCAATTAGGTAAAACACGCGTATTAAACTAACGCCTTTGGTAAATCTAGCATGTTATTAGTGTAAGGTAAATAGAACAAAATTTTAAACCCTAAATAAAATGAATAATGATGATCACAATGGAAAATATAGTTAAACAGATTAAAAAACAAGAACGCACTAAGTTTGTCGATAATAAAGCGGCTGTGTTATTGCCTATCGTGGATATTGATCATCAATTGCATCTTTTATTCCAAGTGAGATCGAAAAAACTAAAATGGCAACCGGGAGATATTTGTTTCCCTGGAGGGCGAGTTGAATTAGCTGATATTACCCCTGAATACACCGCCAAACGTGAAACCGTTGAAGAATTAGGTATAACCCTTAATCAAATAACAATTTTAGGACAATTACCCAAATTCATTGCCACATTAGGCATGATTATTTATCCATTTGTAGGTACAATCAACTCACTGGATGATTTACAACTAAACCATGCCGAAGTTGAACAAATTTTTACCGTGCCCATCGAGTGGTTTATTCATAATCCACCACAGTGTGCAACAATGTTTGTTGGACATAAACCTGCCGATGATTTCCCTTTTGATATCATAACTAACCGTTCACCAAATTGGCAAAAAAGATCCGAACATTCCATCTATTTTTATCAGTATCATAATTGGGTTATTTGGGGATTAACCGCACAGATCCTTAAACGTTTTATCGAAACAATTGGCGAATAATTATATCGACTAAATAATTAAAAAATGATAACAGATTCAATCAATACGAAATTAACACTTTTTTTGACAATTTATTTCATTTTAAGCAATTTGTGCTAGACAATCTGCCATTTGATTAAAAGCTCTTGAGGATTATTACGGAACGTCTTATAAAGGTAGTTAGTTGTTTTACAATTCATTCCTGCCAAAACAACTATATGATGTCTTAACGCTTTTAACAAGTAGACAAGGACAAGGCATTCTGGAGCTCCACAAGTTCGAATAATCTCGAAGCAATACCACTAATCTGCGAATTAAATAAGCGTTAAACAGTGATTTTCTATTTTAATAATCAAAAAGTGAAGGACTCAATCATGAAACGTTTTACCAAAACATCTATTGCTTTAGCTGTATTATTATCTTTACCTGTTGCCAACCTTTATGCTGCTCAGCCGTTAACAGCTAAAGAAAGCAGTCTTTTAGTACCACTTAAAGAAATCTCGGTGACTGGGAGCTATTTACAAGCCGATAATGCTGCTGATGATATTTCGCGTGCTGCCGACGAAGCAGGTGCTAAATATTATCATATTACAGCAATGGAAAGCCCGGCTAATGGGACTTCGTCTGATCGCGCTATCGTTTATGCCAATATTTATCAATCTAACGCACCAATAGCCGTACAGAAAGATGAAACTACATATAATGGGGTGGTTTCTTATGAACGTTCAAAAGCCCTTTACTATTTACCATTTGAAATTGTTAAATTTAAAGGTAATTACAATAACACTTCTGAAATTACCGAAGCAGCGAGTAAATTAGCCGCTGAAAAAAATGCCTATGCGTTTTATATCGATTCAATATCGCCTGCTGATATCAAAAACCAAGCAGAAGATATCGAAGTTTCTTTATACAAACAAGATGCACCTGTTAGGAATTATATTGTAACAACTGCAATAGAAGGTCAAGATGCCTACGAAATCAGTAGTGAAGCGTTTAAACACATGACCCCATATAACATGATTAGCTTCCATGGTGTATTTAACAATACTGCCGACATTAGCGCTGCAGCACAAAAACATGCCATTGCTAATGGTGCACATTTTTATTATGTAAAAGAAGTATCATCCAACTCAGCAAGCACAGCACAAACTGTTTTTGTTAACTTATATAAATAAGCTTGTACATTGCTAAAATAAATCCCATGTGGGCAACTCGTTTGCCCCATGGGTTTCTGATTAAAATCGCTTCAGGTGGAATATTGACTTTTTTAGGTCTTTTTTTACCATTTTCAATTAAAATCAATCATTTATACTACAACAGTAAGCTAACCATAGCTCATCTCGCAAATCTTACTCAGTAAAGACTAATTGATATTCTAGTTTTAATTCAAGACCGCGTTTTTATCACGTCGAAAAATATTTAGCTAGAAATATTATTGATTTTATTACATTGTTTGAGTGTTTTGGATGGCTGGGGTACCAGGATTCGAACCTGGGCGTGGCGGGATCAAAACCCGCTGCCTTACCGCTTGGCTATACCCCACTATAGAAAGTGAAAATCACTTTTGATACGAGCTGTGAGATTCGAACTCGCACACATTTCTAAGCTAGACCTTGAATCTAGTGCGTCCACCAATTCCATTATGCTCACATAAAAATAGTGAATAATTAATACACCAAACATTGATACAAATCAAAGGATGAAATACCAAAATTATGCATATTGGAATGGCTGGGGTACCAGGATTCGAACCTGGGCGTGGCGGGATCAAAACCCGCTGCCTTACCGCTTGGCTATACCCCAATAAAGGATAGATATTAAGATTAAATGGTGCGGGTGGAGAGACTTGAACTCACACGCCTTGCGGCGCCAGAACCTAAATCTGGTGCGTCTACCAATTTCGCCACACCCGCACTGAACACTTTCGGTAAAAGTACTACCTAATCTTAATGGTGGCTACGACGGGATTCGAACCTGTGACCCCATCATTATGAGTGATGTGCTCTAACCAGCTGAGCTACGTAGCCATTCATTCGCAACGTCGTAAGCAACACTGCGAGGCGCATTATGCTTGTGTTACGCCAAATCGTCAACTCTTTTTTTAAGATATTTTGAAAAAAAGTGATGATTGATTAAGATGCAATCAAATCCAGTTTAATAACGCTTCAATTCTCCTTTTTTGTAACTCAACATGGATTTGTTTTCCCGTATAACCTTCCGCAATAATGTGTTGTACATTGACATTATTGGCAATTTTATAAGCTTCTTTCAAGTAATTTGCTTGTGCAAATGAGGTTGTTTTGACAAACGCTTCGCTTGCGATAATTAATTGGTCAAGGTGTAAAGGATTGCGCCATACATCAAGACTATTTAGCAAAGTAACAATTTGCTCAGCGGTGAGTGTCTGCACTCGTTCAAAATCGCTATGATATTGCTGAACCATGATGGCAATTTTAGTGTAGTTGTTTGGCGCTTTAATTTTTCTACATAACGCTTCAACCGTTGATTTGTTAGCTAACAGTGCACACAGAACAGCGAAGCGGATAGTTAAATCGTCAGTTAACAAAGTAGATTTTTTTAGTGCATCAATAATATTGGCTGATAAGTCTAATGATTGAAACAGTAACATAAGCGCTCCACATTGCTTTAACACTTGAAAATAGATTTGAGGATTTGAAGTGGACAATGCCTTTTCTGTTTCTTTCCATACTCGCTCTGGTGTTAGATAACTAACCTCACCGTCTGATACCATTTGTTTCATTAATGCTAGCGTTTGTGGCGCGATTGTAAACCCCAATTGGTGAAAACGTGCAGCAAAACGTGCCACACGCAATATACGTAGTGGATCTTCTCGAAAGGCAGGTGAGACATGGCGCAAGATTTTATGATTGATATCATCAACACCATGATAAGGATCGACGATATTACCATTTTCATCCATGGCAATGGCGTTAATGGTTAAATCACGGCGAATCAGATCTTGTTCTAATGTGATTTCTTTACCAAAATCGCAAATAAATCCTGTATAACCTTTACCTGATTTTCGCTCAGTGCGAGCCAATGCGTATTCTTCTTTTGTGTCGGGGTGCAAAAATACTGGGAAGTCTTTACCAACTTGTTGATACCCTAACGCCAAAAGCTCGTCTGGCGTAGCGCCAACAACAATCCAGTCATGGTCAGCAACGGGCAGATGCAATAATCTATCGCGTACACTTCCGCCCACAAGATAGATTTTACTCACAATCACATCCAACGATCTTTTTTACGTCGGCTAGGTATAATTCTTGGCAATATAAGCCCTAAAATAAGACCACCGCCCGCAACAAGACCACCATAAGTAAACCAAGTTACAATAAGATCACGACGTTTATCATCCACTTGATTTAGCATTGATTCAATTTGTGCTCCCTGCTCTTTGACTTGTTGTTCTAAAGCTTGATTTCTAGTTTGAAGTGTTTCAATGGATTTTTCAGCCGATTGCAATTTTTGGATATAATCACTCACTAATTTTTGTTGATTAGCTTCGGCATTATCAATTTTATCTTGGTATTCTGCCAGTTTTGCTTCTAACGCAGGAAAGCGTTCTTTATAGCTAGGCTGCTCATTTAGTTTAATCGTTTCGATCCAAGCAGCACTGCCATTATTAAGTTGAATGCGGGTATATTTACCATCCGCACTTTTTTCAAGTTCAACAACTTTTTCACCGGCTTTAACAGAGTTAGAATACGCATATTGCGAGCCTGGGCCACGTCGCAAATAGATATCAACATTATCAGTCACATATTTGTCTATAGCATAACCATCACACGAAATGGCAAAAAGCGAAATTAGCCCAATAATATTTTGTTTTTTCATTATATTACCAATAATTACCCTTAAATAATCACATAATAACATAAAAAAATGGCAATTCGCATATTGATCTTATAATAAATGGTTTTAAAGCTTGAAATAGAATTAAGCTACTTATGGGTGAAATCGTTTACAATTTATGGGATATTAATTACCGTAGGGATTATTCACGTTATTTACACCCTAAATTAGTCACCACCCGTTATCCATCACCGACAATAGCAAAACTGGCTGCAAAATTATTAAAGCTTGCTAAAGAAGAAAATATTCCACCAAATTTAATGAATGTCTATATACCAATCTTAACTAAGTGTTATTCAGTAAACAGGATTAATTAATAATATTTACTGAATAACGTAGGTAAACATCAACAAAATATTCATTTTACATCTAAACTAAGTAAGGTAAGTGGTATTACCTTACACCTATAATATAGTTTAGATATTATATTTATGAATTTGCACTTAAAACCAAACTTCTGTTTGTACACCAAAACTAATTTGATGATCTTTACCATTAAAATCAAATTGACTAATATCATTTTGTAACGCTTCTATATAAGAAACATAAAAACGGATATCAGGTCTTGAAGACAAAATACTTTTTCCAACTTTGAATGAATGATAAAGTGTTGTTTTGTAGCCCTCTTCAACATAAGTTTTACTTTTGACTTTATTTTTTTGCCTAAAGTAACCTAGTTCAATACCGCTTTGATTGTAAGTATCCCATATATAAGCAGGTCTTATTGCTGATTTAAAACTCGTAAAATCGGTATGAGCAAGATGAAGATCATAAGAATAAACATCATTGCCCGAAGTTAACGCCAAAGCATGAGCAACAATAATATCATCACTTAAATAGGCTTCACCTTCTGATACAAAGCGATAAGCTTTACCGCCAGTATGCGTTCCAATATAGTCATTATCCGAATTACTGGCAAACTCTGGATTATTAGTATTAATGTTAGCTAACTGTGAAGCTACAGAATTGGTTGCTGTCTGTAATGTAAACTGATTAAATCCACCAAAAAACTGATTTTGTCGCAAAACAAAGCTACCAAGCCAAGCATTTTTAACAGATACATTATCTTGGATTTTAGATTTATTTGGCGCTGAATAACGTGCATTAACACCAAGCGTTGCATCTTTCCATAATGGAATATCCCGATAGCGGATTTCTAGTTCGTTTAAATCAACTTCTTCTTTTTTATATTGGGTAATTTTATTTCCATTACCATCATCTTTAATGACATCTTGTTTATTTTTTACATTTACATCTGCTCTAACTAAAGCTAAATCAAGAGAACCAATTCCGAATTTAAGATTTTCAAAACCAACTCCCCCGCCTGCTGGCGTTTTTTGCGTTTTCCAATCAAGCATTTGTATTTCATTATAAGGTAAAGAGTGTTTACCAACCCATAATTTCGCATCAGGAAAACGTGGTACAAAACCTTTAGTTTCTAGATAGATATCTGAAAATTGCATAAGATTATCATCTTGAGTATTAAATAAACCCGCAGCTTTATTGGTCGCCACGTTTCCATCAATCATAACAATGGCATCAACTCTTCTGCCCTCTTGATCATAGACTTTTTGCTTAAAGATAAGATCATACCAACCGCCATATTCATTACCAAATCGACCTAATGCACCTTCAGCATAATTTTTAGGTTTGCCATTACTTGAAGTTGACCAACCACCACGGAAGTAGCCGTTATAAGAAAATCCAATTTCATCTTTAATATAGTCTTTAAATTCAGCTAAAGTAAATGATGTCTTTTCTGGAGCGCTTTCACCTTGTCTGGTTTCGGCTTTTGGTGTGTTAATAAGTACAATTTGTTGATTATTAATTGTTTGTACTGCATTAACAGGCGTCTGTTGCTTTGTAATTGTTGCTTTTTGACTATTTTTAAGCGCTTTTTTCTGATTATTGATAACAATTTGTTGTTGTTGAAGATGATTATTTAGTTGAGCAAGCTGTTTATTAGACTCTATTACTTGCTTTTTCAAATCATTAGACTCTTGACTAAGTGCTAATAATTTTTGCTCTAATAACGCAATTCTTGCTTCTAACTCATCTTGTGTTGCTGCCAAAGCATTTGGTAAATAACATAACCCCAGCATAGTCATTAAAACAATTCGTTTTGGCTTGATTTTACATACTATTTTTTTTGAAATTTTCATTTTTCCCCCTATTCATTATTTTAAAAATAGATAAATATTTTTTAAATTTGAGACAAAAAAAAACCTAAAGAATAGTTATAACTATTCTTTAGGTTTTGCCCGCTATAATTCGGTAACAATCCAATACCTTTTAATAGGTAATTTCAATATAACTAATAAAAACGACTATTCAAAAACTAAATACTAATATTGTGATTGATATCACATTAAAAATTGTCATTTTATATACAACATCAGCCAATAGAATAGCCAATCTTTAAATCAACTAAAAACGATAAAAGGTATACTTAATAGCATGTATACGATTACATAAATGTTAGTCAGGCCGCTATTTTTAATCACATATAGCTTATAATTGATAAAAATCAATAAAGATATTTGTATCAGTATTACATAGTAAACCGAATACGTTGGGGGAAATATATGAACACTGCTCTAAATCGATTTTTTCAATATCGTTAAAAGGAGCTTACCATACCGCTTTGCCCATTCTTACCAAACTGCAACGGCTTTTGGTCTATTCCGTTATACTGTGCCGTTGTTTAATTTCAGCTAACTCTTCTAATGATGTGGCATTAAACGCTTCAACCATCCATTCGGGCCAGCCTTGTCCTTTAATAATTTTGTCTTTAAATTGGGTTTCTTGTTCCCATTTGTATTTGCCGTCGTTTAGACCTGCTAATTTGTTAGCGCACATAAAGTTATTGACCCAACCCCAAACCAGATAACTACCTATGCCACCACGTAATGGGTCTAATAATATATGGTCAATTGTTTTATGGGTATGGGGCTTGCACACCATTAATATGGTGGTGTTGAGTGAATATCGTGAAAAGTTATGCACCACCACCCCTTGTAAATGGGCCCAGTCATATTCTTTAATACGTTTTTTATTAGGGTACAAAAAAGTTAGCGGATTACGTAACACTTTAAAATTAAAAAAATAGCTTTCATTGATATACACTTTACCCGTTTTACGGTTAAAAATAATGGGGCTTCCTCGGCGTGTAAAAAGGTTTTGATAGAATTCAGGAATCAGAAGATATAAAGCAACAATGCAAGCAATCAACGTAACTATCACAGTAATGAGCATAGCTGACTCAGTTATAGGACTTAAATCCAAAATCAATGAAAAACCTAAATATATAATGGGTATTAAGAGAATTAAAACAATTATAAGCATAAATGAATAAAAAATCTGATCAGATTTTGTTTTACGAATAAAAGCACAGTAGTTATCATTGGCATATAGAAGACGCTGATCCGCACCCGTTAAATAGTTACCGCCTTTTTCTAAATCGCTTATCCAACCAAAAATTTGGGGTTGATATTGTGATGGCATTGTTCTGCTCCTTATTTTAAATTTTACTGTTTTTAGTCACGATTAATGGCACGTCTTCACGGTTATTGTATTGCACAATGATTTGATATTTTACAATATTAAACGCACTTATGGTGCCGGCGATCCATTTATTGATAATGAGCCCATTTTGAACTGGCTTGTCGCTGTTGGTTGTTGTTTTATCAGTAAAATGATTAGCCGATGTGGTTAAAGTAAATTCGTCTGGCTCGTCAATTTTGCTATAATCAGGCTCAGGCAGCCCTGTCATGACATTACGGTTGCAATCATACTTATCAAAATAGGCTTTTTAATCCGTCCCCGCCCTGAGCCATTGAACCTTATTGTTTTACATGATGCCGTTGTTTGATTTCGGCGAGCTCTGCTTGCGATGTGGCATTAAACGCTTCAACCATCCATTCGGGCCAGCCTTGACCTTTAATAATTTTTTCTTTAAATTGGGTTTCTTGTTCCCATTTGTATTTGCCATCGTTTAGGCCCGCTAATTTGTTAGCGCACATAAAGTTATTGACCCAACCCCAAACCAGATAACTGCCTATGCCACCACGTAATGGGTCTAATAATATATGGTCAATTGTTTTATGGGTATGGGGTTTGCACACCATTAATATGGTGGTATTGAGTGAAGAACGTGAAAAGTTATGCACCACCACCCCTTGTAAATGAGCCCAGTCATATTCTTTTATGCGTTTTTTATTAGGGTACAAAAAGGTTAGCGGATTACGTAACACTTTAAAATTAAAAAAATAACTTTCATTGATATACACTTTACCCGTTTTACGGTTAAAAATAATGGGACTTCCTCGGCGTGTAAAAAGGTTTTGATAACATTCTGGAATCATTAAATATAAAACGAGAATAAAACAGATTAAAATAACAACTAAAACATAAAAAACAAATTCAGTTTCAGATGTTATCTCAAATATCATAAGTCCATATGATAAACCAGGTATCACAAAAAACATTGAAATTGACAGAAATAAACTCATACATAAATAAAGAATCTGATCAGATTTTGTTTTACGAATAAAAGCACAGTAGTTATCATTGGCATAGAGAAGACGCTGATCCGCACCCGTTAAATAGTTACCGCCTTTTACTAAATCGCTTATCCAACCAAAAATTTGGGGTTGATATTGTGATGGCATTGTTCTGCTCCTTATTTTAAATTTTATTGTTTTTAGTCACGATTAATGGCACGTCTTCACGGTTATTGTATTGAATAATAATTTGATATTTTACAATATTAAGCACACCTATCGTGCCGGCGATCCATTTATTGATAATGAGCCCATTTTGAACTGGCTTGTCGCTATTGGTTATTGTTTTATCAGTAATATGATTAGCCGATGTGGTTAAAGTAAATTCGTCTGGCTCGTCAATTTTACTATAATCGGGTATTGGGAGCCTAGTCAGTACGCCGATATTACGATCATACTTATCAAAATAGGCTTTTTTATCCATCCCCGCCCTGAGCCATTGAACCTTATTGTTTTACATGATGCCGTTGTTTGATTTCAGCTAACTCTGCTTGCGATGTGGCATTAAACGCTTCAACCATCCATTCGGGCCAGCCTTGTCCTTTAATAATTTTTTCTTTAAATTGGGTTTCTTGTTCCCATTTGTATTTGCCGTCGTTTAGACCTGCTAATTTGTTAGCGCACATAAAGTTATTGACCCACCCCCAAACCAGATAACTACCTATGCCAGCACGTAATGGGTCTAATAATATATGGTCGATTGTTTTATGGGTATGGGGTTTGCACACCATTAATATGGTGGTATTGAGTGAAGAACGTGAAAAGTTATGTACCACCACCCCTTGTAAATGGGCCCAGTCATATTCTTTAATGCGTTTTTTATTAGGGTGCAAAAAGGTTAGCGGATTACGTAACACTTTAAAATTAAAAAAATAGCTTTCATTGATATACACTTTACCCGTTTTACGGTTAAAAATAATGGGGCTTCCTCGGCGAGTGAACAAATTATGATAGATTTCGGGAATAACAAGATAAATAGCAACACAGCAAATAGTAAATGCCGATACACCTAATATGGTTATTTTTGATTCATTTTCAATATTAAATACAAAAATTAATAGTATCCATAAAATGATTGCTGGAATTAAAAAAATCAACACAATTAAATACATACATAAATAAAAAATCTGATCAGATTTTGTTTTGCGGATAAAAGCACAGTAGTTATCATTGGCATATAGAAGACGCTGATCCGCACCCGTTAAATAGTTACCGCCTTTTTCTAAATCGCTTATCCAACCAAAAATTTGGGGTTGATATTGTGATGGCATTGTTTTGCTCCTTAATTTAAATTTTATTGTTTTGAGTCACGATTAATGGCACGTCTTCACGGTTATTGTATTGAATAATAATTTGATATTTTACAATATTAAACGCGCTTATGGTGCCGGCGATCCATTTATTGATAATAAGCCCATTTTGAATAGGCTCGTCGCTGTTGGTTGTTGTTTTATCAGTAATATGATTAGCCGATGTGGTTAAGGTAAATTCGTCTGGCTCGTCAATTTTGCTATAATCGGGCTCAGGCAGTCCTGTCATGACATTACGGTTGCAATCATACTTAACAAAGTAGGCTTTTTGTCCGTCCCCACCCTGAGCCATTGAACCTTATTATTTTACATGATGACGTTGTTTGATTTCGGCTAACTCTGCTTGCGATGTGGCATTAAATGCTTCAACCATCCATTCGGGCCAGCTTTGTCCTTTAATAATTTTTTCTTTAAATTGGGTTTCTTGTTCCCATTTGTATTTGCCGTCGTTTAAACCTGCTAATTTGTTAGCACACATAAAGTTATTGACCCAACCCCAAACAAAATAACTACCTATGCCGCCACGTAATGGGTCTAATAATATATGGTCGATTGTTTTATGGGTATGAGGTTTGCACACCATTAATATGGTGGTGTTGAGTGAATATCGTGAAAAATTATGCACTACTACCCCTTGTAAATGGGCCCAGTCATATTCTTTAATACGTTTTTTATTAGGGTGCAAAAAGGTTAGCGGATTACGCAACACTTTAAAATTAAAAAAATAGCTTTCATTGATATACACTTTACCCGTTTTACGGTTAAAAATAATGGGGCTTCCTCGGCGTGTAAAAAGGTTTTGATAAAATTCTGGTAACATTAAATATAATGCAATGATAAATAAAACTAATATTCCTAGTAAAAGGGAAAAAATATATTTATCATCATCTGATTTTAATTGTATATCATCGACAATATCATATGTGAGATAAGGAATAATAAAAATTAATCCAATTGAAATTACACCTGAAAGACATACATAAAAAATCTGATCAGATTTTGTTTTACGAATAAAAGCACAGTAGTTATCATTGGCATATAGAAGACGCTGATCCGCACCCGTTAAATAGTTACCGCCTTTTTCTAAATCGCTTATCCAACCAAAAATTTGGGGTTGATATTGTGATGGCATTGTTCTGCTCCTTATTTTAAATTTTATTGTTTTTAGTCACGATTAATGGCACGTCTTCACGGTTATTGTATTGAATAATAATTTGATATTTTACAATATTAAACACACCTATCGTGCCAGCGATCCATTTATTGATAATGAGCCCATTTTGAACAGGCTGGTCGCTGTTGGTTGTTATTTTATCAGTAAGATGATTAGCCGATGTGGTTAAAGTAAATTCGTCTGGCTCGTCAATTTTACTATAATCGGGTATTGGGAGCCTAGTCAGTATGCCGATATTACGATCATACTTTTCGAAATAGGCTTTTTTATCCGTCCAAATAAGATTTAGGTTACCATAGTTTTTGCTGATGGCTAATAACGCTATTTGTTGCGAGGTGATACGGTATTTTAGATCGATATATTTTTCAGGCAGTGGGTCTGGCTCGCTTTTTAGATTTGGGTAATCATTAATAAATAAGCGAATCATGGCGATTGCAGTTTCATTTTGATTGTATTTGGCAAAATCGGGAATATCCAAATAAAAATAGATATGCCGTTGAAATTGATTTGGGGCATCGGGCATTGGTGTTGATGATGGTGCATGATATAGCGGTTTTAAACGAATAAAGGTTTGAATATTATAGACCATAATCGCATAGTCGTTGAGCGCTAAGCCAAAACCGGCGTGAGTGCTGTATTCATCTTCGTGATAGGCTTGATAGCCTAAATAGTCCAATTCTTCTTGCTTACCAAAGCAACAACGGTTTAACCAGTGCTGTATAGCAGTATATTTATCGTACTTTTTACTAAACATAACCGCGATTGAACCACCAATCATTAAAGCAACACCCACAATAACAGTTACCCATGAACCAACTAATGCTATAACTGCACCAAATCCTAATGCAATCGAACCATAGAATCTTGCTTTAAAATACTTTTTATCTTCCATATTCATCATATCAAACGAACTTTTTAACTCGCCGATCGCATCTAATATCGTGATCGCGGCCGTTGCTTTGGCAACGGTTTTAGAAATTATGGAATTGAACCTAAGCTTAGCTTCTATTTTTGTTACATCTTTACCTGCTTTAATCGCTTCAGCCATTTGCATATTGAGTTTGATATTTTTGTATTGGCTACTTAAATCGATGCCGGTTAGTACCAGTGACACCAGATCTTTAAGCATTTGCCCTTTTAGATCGGTTTCACCGTTACCTTCTTTCACTTCATCCCATTCTTTAAGCATATCGCTAATGTTTATTAGGGTAAGGGTGCCTAATATACCGCTCACCACAAGATTGATACCAAAAGTTATATTTCCTGTTTTGACGTTTTGATTAGCGGTTTGTAAGTCTATCTCATTATAGATACGTTCTAATTCATGTTGCGCTATGTCTATTATGCCTCCTGCTTTTGATATTTTTTCGTTTATTTTAGCTTTAGCTCGCTCTAGGGCTTTATCGCTGATTTTGCGTAATTTATCAGTGATTGACACTTTGCCTTGATTCACTTTTTCTATGTTTTCAAGCAGTGTTTTTTGTTTATGGATTAATTTGAAATAATCTTTATACTTTTGCTCCATAAATTGTTTTAAGCTGTATGGGCTTAATGTGCCATTAGTGCCGTTGATAAAGTCAACAAACAAGGCTTTACTGGCTTTATCAGGAAAGCACAGGGTAAATTTCGCTTTTTGCATTTTGCCCGAGTCTGTTTTAATTGGCTTTTCATCAATATCAAAACTTTCTAAAAAGGCAAGCTCGTGCGGGTGATAGACACCACGATTATAAAAACCACGATGCATTTGGGTTAATAGATTTTGAATTTTTACGATATTTTCTGGTCTAATTTGCACGTTTATTTCAACCGGTAGTGCCCCTAGTCTGGCAAGTTCATCAAATGCATTAAGCCGCATCCAGTGCGATTTTATCGGTTTATGTAAGGTGTCTTTAGCCAGTGTTGCCTGTTTTTTGAGTGCCGTGCGGTTAAGTAAACTTTCACTATATTTAGTTGATGCGTGAGTTTGTTGTGTTGAATTAGCAAGATTTGATAATTCTTTATTTACTGCCTCAAGGCTTTTATTTAATTCCCTAATCTTAGTTTCATAAACCTTTTTTTCGCGCCTGAGTTTTTCTTGTGCGACAGGATCACTCACTGGAATTTGTTTTTTTTGTTGTTCAAGCTCGTCAATTTTTTGTTTATTTTGTTCAATTTTAGCTTCTAGCTCGGCTTTGTTTTTTTCTAATACACTTTTTTTATCGTTTATATCTTTATCACCTTTTTTTTTTGCAATTGCTGTAGAAACTGTACCAATAAACTGAGTTGCTTTTGATAACCAATCCTTTGGTGTTATCAATTCGTTAGTTTTTAAGTCTACATAGACAGTTTCGTCACGATCGATACCTTTAGAGTGATTATATTCGATAATGTAATAGATACTTTCAGGATTACTGAGCAGCTCGTCCCATAGGGCACTATCTTGATCGAGTTTAATTTCGGAATGGGTGGTATCGACTAAAATAGATCCAATTTCTGATGCGTGCGCCAATCGCGTCGTTTCGGTGCTAAAATCAAATTCACGTTGCCAAAAATGATTGGTGTTAACGCTTTTGGGTTTGGTTTTGCTAAATTGCGAGACAATGCCTTGTTTACCAAACAACCAACGCAAATAGGTAAAGTAGTCCTGCGACCACTCTTTATGGTAATCAACCACTTCGTTATAGGCTGTTTCTAATTTCCCTTTGAAGGTATCAACTTTACCTTGATCTACACAGCTATCAAAATCATTCAGTACTTTGGTTTTATCTTCGCTCAATTTGCCGATTTTTTGGTGCATTCTCGCAGATGTTGGAATACCATTATAGCCGATGGTGTCATTGCCCGAATTTTTTACTTTTTTTATTTCTTCTTTTACGCGAGCGATTTCACGATCAAACGAAGTTATAATCGAAGTTCGGTACTGCTCCATTAGCTGTAAAATTACCCGCTTTTTAAACATTACTGGTTGATAATAATTAAATTGATCTTTCAGTACCGGGTTGATCGTTTTGATCATGTTTTCTGCTCGTTGTTCATAGATTTTAGTTGCTTTATCTAAATCGTCAAAACCATCGATTAATTCTTCTGCTAAATTCACTTCTTTTGCGGTTAATGGTTTTTCGTTAAACATATGCAGGTGCGATATCCGTTGGGTGTTAAGCTCTTCGGCGATACCGAAAGTGTCTTCTAGTACTACGCCACAAGATATTGGTCCATTCCCCTGATATAGAAGATTTGCGTGATTGGCAAATTTTTGCCTTTGGCTTTTTAAACTGGTAAAGGGATGGGCCGATTTAAAATTCTCCAGACCTTGCTCTCCAAAACGAAACTCGAGCACTTTGCTTTTATCATTATCATCATTTTCATGACTATAACCAAAAATATCTTTAAACGGCACCGCTCGTTTGCCCGTTGCCTCAGACGGTGAGTCTTTGAGTTTTTGTATATCAATTTTGGTAAAACGCGATAACACTTGGCTATTTTGTTCTTTTAGGTAATCGTCGAGAGTCTTTTTGGGCCAAGGTTGTGAAGAATAAGCCACCCAAGCTTGCGTAAAGTCCTTATTATTAAGATTAATAAACGAGGCTGGAATGGTGTGGCAAGCATCTTTGCACGCTTTTGATATCGGTCTTGGCTCGGTATTGGTCAATTCATGGAAGTTTCTTAAACGTAGTGCGCCGTCAATGCATTCATACACATGGAGTATTCGGCTCTCAATATCATCACCTTGTTGTTGCATCACATAAACATAACCGTTACGCAAAGTGCGAAGTACATAGTCATAATATTTTAATGCTTCATCTGGCATGCGTTGTTTAAAATCTAAGGTTTTAGTATAATTCGCCAGTTCTTGATAAGTCTGGTTAACCTGTTTAATTTTATCGAATTTTGTTTTTATCACGGCTTGACGCAATAAAAAGACCGGTAATCCTGTTCGCTCACAGGCAAGGCAACCACCGGCTGCTTCATTTTTATTTTCTATGGCGATGTTGGCTGTTTTCTTCATCTTACACTCTTTAATGCTTGTCTTATTTGTTATTCGTTAATAGAAAATAATGGGCTTTCAAGGTTAATATGGGCGTCAATAACCTGTTTTGACAATGTGCTCGGTGCTTTTTGCGCTTTGGCAATTTGTTCAAGCACGTTAGGATGCTGAGTAAAAGCGGTTTGGTACCTTAAGCCATTTAATCCCCAAAATAAGATATCGGTAGCCTCAATTAAACCTAATTGATACGCTTGCTCAACCAGTTGCGTTGATTGCAAAATGACTTGGTTATGGAGTGGTAAATTTTTTTGCTCATCAAATTGCGTTCGATTATTTGCCCATGCCTTAACAAGGGTTCGAATCATTCTCAGTTTTTTTAAGCGCTGACAATACTGAGTGCTCCAACGTTCTGGCGTTTCCAGTTCACTATCGGCCGTGAAACGAATAAACTGCCCAGCATGAATGGACGGATAATAATAGTTTTCAATTTGAGCTAATTGCGATTTTAGCCATGCGGTGTCTTGGTTGGTAGCAACTTCGTGCAAAAATTGCATACGAAACGGTTCAAAGAAAGGATAATAAGGCTGTTGCAATATTTTAGCGATGTTATTACCTATAGTTATCAGCTGCTTTGCCAATATCGACGGTTTAAGGGGGCTAACAATATAAGCGCAAATATAACGCTTTGACCAAAAACATTCGATTTCAGCCTGTTTACCAATTTCATCAAGAATGGGACTGTCTAAAAATTCATTGGGCTCTGCCAGTTTAATCAGTGTTGGGCATATGCTTGGGTCATAATCTAAATCGGTACGTAATACCTGAGTGAGTTTCTGTTCACCAAATAGTTTGTCTTCACCAAATTGATTCACTAATGAGTCGTGTGATAATGGGCTCATTGAATTAAGCGCCACTAAATTATCGACGAGTAAATAGCGATAGTTGTTAAAGTTATTTTGATTATTTAATTCAGTAATCATTTTCAATCCGTTTCTGCGCAGCGTTTTACATTCAGTTCACTTGAATTTAATCTAATTGTTTTAGATTGGCTTGCCGGCCCCATTTTTTGCAGCACATTGCATTTAAGATAGATATTATCCTGTGTGCCCAGTTCGATGCCTTCACTGCTGATTTTGATATAAGAGCCACCACAGATGAGCGTTATCTCTTTGGCTGCTGTTATCTGTGTTTTACCATCGACACTATCCACTTTGATATCTTGCTTGGCGGCCATATTGAGGTTGGCATTTTGGGCTTGCAGGTCAATATCACCTTGGTTGGCAAACAGTTTCATGCCTGATTTTTGGGCAAATAAACCAATCGCTTCGC
>NZ_JBXSQJ010000015.1:0-65958 GCF_057063585.1 Gilliamella sp. X-60
CAGCGATGCGGGCATTACACCAAATCTTAACGGGCACACTGATTTATTCAATCCAACGGAAAAAAGACCTACCGCCGCCGACTTTTACGGATAAGGATTTAAAGGAAGGATTACGCCGAAGCTGGACAGCGGAGTTGATAGGGCATTTACTGGTGAAATATGAAAGCGAATGGTATGCCGATGAAGCATTAAGCAAATGGAACGAAGTTGATGAGCTATTTGAAGAAGAAAAACAACAACAAAAAGCGCTTATCGAAGCGGGATTAGATGAGCTTGGCATCACCGAACCTTACCTACGTGATTTTGCCTTAGACGTGGTGGACGAGGCGCATAAACATGTCAAATCAAACTGGCAACTAGAAAAAGCGCAGCGCATTAAACCATCACTGTGGTGGAAACAAGTGGCACAGGCACAAGCCCAAACCCCGACAGCAAACACAGAAGCAAATACCCCTAAACTGACCAATCTATCGGCAGATGGCAAGGCATGGTTTATTCATCCGGTAGCGATGATGGATTATTTTAATATTGAACCGACAAAACTTTGGCATGAGCCTTTAGAATACCCACAACGAACGTGTTATAGTTCAAACCATAATCCTAATAAGTGGAATGGTGCTTTTGGTTATGTAAGAAATCAGGGAGCTAAAGCTCATACTGGATTAGATTTATTTGCGGATATAAATACCCCTTGTTATGCCTGTTTAGATGGTGAAATAGTCCAATATAAAGAAGAAGGTGGATATGGCAATGTGCTGGTCATTAAAGTTAAAGGTGATGATTTACGCGCATCAAGAAATGACTATACGCTTGAATTTACTGACAAAGACAAAAAAGAGATAGTCCAAGCCGATAATTTTAATATTAATGCTGACCATTTTTTCTTACGTTATTGTCATTTAAGTGATAAACATGCTGACTTAAAAGTCGGGGATAAGGTTAAATCGGGCGATTTGATAGGCTATACAGGTGATACCGGTAATGCTAAAGGACTTTGTAACCCTCATTTACATTTTGAAATCGCTATGAAGAAAAATGGCAATCGAACTCATACAGGCAATCTACAAAAGGATAGATTAGCCTACAAAATTAATCCAGCCTTCTTCGTTAATTTACAAACAATAGTTGAAGATGAACAGACAAAAGTAAAAGAGAAGAGAGAAAAACCGAAAGCAAAATAGCAAAGCACAAAATAGAAATAAATTAAGGAATAATGAAATGAATTATATCAAGCTTATTTTACTTATAATATTATCAATACCGACAATTAGCCAAGCAGAATTATATCGTATTTACACAGGCACCATTGGTCAAAATAAAGCTGAATTTTATTTTGGCGATGATTTTGCTGTTTATATTGATAATAAAGATTATCAGGTTAAGAATTTTGATTATATAAGAGAGAGTAGTTATCCGCCTACACTTAAATCTAATAATGTAAATTCACCAGATAACATAGTGATTGAAAATGTTGACAGTCATACTTTTAATTATGGACCAGAAACTTATCAACAATTAACAGGCTATACCCTTAATGGTGATAAGGTAAATTTACAAAAAACATTTGAATATAAAAAATATAATGAGCAACATCCATTGAGTGAAGCAGAGTTTAATAATATTGAATTTTTACAACAAGAAAGTTCTGAAGACTTTTATTTTAAGGTGATAATATCTAAGAAAAAAAAGGAAGAAGTAGAGATTGTGGGGATTAATATCTATAGTAAACATGATGGTCGCCTTATTCAAACTATTACCGGTATACAAGGATGTAAGTTTAATTCTTATGTTAGTATTATGGCTACTGGAACTGATTTTAATTTTGATGGTGATAATAATGATTTTCATCTGAGTAAAAATAGAAATTATGGTCCTAATCAAATAGCAGATTACTACGCTTATGACAAAACCCAACAACAATTTGTTAAATTAAATCTCGATGGTAATGGTTTTCGCTTTGATGATGAAGAAAAAGCCGCCACTAGCTACAAAACCTGCCCAGGTAAAAAAGACAATGACGAAATATCGCTAATCGATGATTTTAAATACATAGGCAATAATCGCTATAAACGGGTCAAAACCGAATGCCTGTATAAATCGGGACACCATCTAAACAAAGAAAGTAACCAATTTGAATATAAAAAACAAAGGGCGTGCAAACCCAAAGAAATAAAAGATTGTCGAAATTATATTGATACTAATGATTATGATGATTATTAATGGCACGGAGCTAATTATGTAGCTGAACTCATTCTTGGCGGAAAGGGACAAGATACGACGTTACCGAGTGTTTATTCTGAGCCTGCGAATGATGACGGTTTTTTCACTATTCGCTTTATGATTGAAAACAAGCCGTACTGGATAGCCGCCAGTAACGTCTTACACCTTAATGGCGAAGAGGGGCAACTTACTTCAAGCGCAAGTTATTGGCATGCTTTTCCATTATCATTAGATGACACCCTTTCTCCACAGGAAAAGAAACGTAATGTAACTATCCCCTAAAATAGTACAGCAAAAAAGTAGAAAATTCTCTATGATAAAAGTAAAGGGGATTTAATTATGAAAAAAATGACTGAACATCAAATCGTCGCTATTTTAAAAGAAGCTGAAGCGGGTATTCCCGTTAAAGAACTATGCCGTAAATATGGCATGGGTAATTCAACTTACTATAAATGGCGGGAAAAATACGGCGGAATGGAAACTTCGGATATCAAACGCTTAAAGGAGCTGGAGGCCGAAAACCGCAAGCTTAAGCAGATGTTTGCCGAACTGAGCTTAAAATCCCAGCTTCAGGAAGAAATTATAAAAAAGCTTTAGTGCCCACAAAGGCACGTAAAACGTGGGCACAGCAACTACAACAAAATTATTCAGTTACTATTGCTATGAGTTGTGCCATTGTTGGCTTAAGTCGCTGTGCTTACTATTATCAACCTAAATTACCGGATGATTCGGTGATTATATCAGTATTAAGTACTATCACTGACAAGCATTTACGCTGGGGCTTTCCCAAATGTTTTAAACGTATCAGAAAGCTCGGCTATAAATGGAATCATAAACGGGTGTATCGGGTGTATTGTGAATTAAAGCTTAATCTCAGGGTAAAGCGTAAAAAACGCATTCCTCCACGATGCCCGGAAAGGTTATTAGTACCCAATAAACAAGGTGAATGTTGGTCAATGGATTTTATGAGTGACAGTAGTCGTAATCAGCGTCGCTTTAGGACATTCAATGTCATCGATGACTTTAATCGTGAGGCGCTAGGCATTGATATTGCGGTAAGCTTACCGGCAGGGAGAGTTACCCGTTACTTAGATAAACTGGCCGAATATCATGGGTATCCATTAAAAATACGAGTCGATAATGGGCCAGAATTTACAGGAAAAACCTTTATAAACTGGGCAAAGTTACATGGTATAAACATTGATTATATCCAGCCCAGTAGCCCATATCAAAATGGTTATATTGAACGATTTAATCGTACCTATCGTACTGAAGTACTCGATTTATATCTTTTTAACAACTTAGCGCAAGCAAGGAGAATAACCGAAGAATGGCTAACCAGTTATAACACCGAAAGACCGCATGAAGCACTAAATAACATGACACCGATTGAGTATAAAACACTAAAACAAGCAGCATGATTTTCTACGTGAGTGTGTACTAAGTTTGGGATATTTACAAAATAGATACAATTTGATGTCCAGTCATTTTTTTCATGGTAAATCCTCTGTGGGTTAATCAAGAAAATTTTATACTCTTTTGCTGTACTATTTTAAGGGGGAGTTACAGTATTTAATGCCTAGTCATCCTAGGCATCAATTAAACGCAATTTTCCTAAACCCTGATACCATTGTTGGTTGATTATTTTGGGTAATTTGTTCGATACGATTGATGATCTGTATAAGTTTATCACTATAATTTGGATCAGTTGCATAATGTGCTGCTTGTAATTCTTTGGCAGCTGTTCTGGCATCTGGTGCGTTAACAACAGCACGATAACGTGGATTTTTGGTTAATAAATTAAGATAGTCGGTTAACGCTTGTTGTTTACTATTATAGACTCTAAAATTATCCTCAATTTTAGTCATTTTATTATTAACCCATTCTTGTGTGATTAAGCGAGTAGAATCCCCTTGCCATGACGCGTTGGCTTTGATACCAAAATAATTGTGGCTTACTTGATTATTAGTGGTTTTGATCTGTTTTTGTCCCCAGCCTGTTTCTAATGCAGCTTGTGCAATAATCACTTCATAAGCAATACCTGAATGTTTAGCTGCCTGCTTAGCTGGCTCTAACCAATCTTTTACAAATTTAACGATATGATCATCTTTACCCTCTTTTATTGGTGCATTTAAAGATAATTGATTAGTTGGATTGGTTTGATTTGCTTTATGACTTTGGTAAAGCATTTGCCCCCATGCTTGAGGCGATAAATTAGAGGGTGCATTACTAAATAAAGACTGAGCTAAATGAAGATTTTGCTCAGTTTTATTTGAATTAGCCTGTGATGAATTAGCTTGTGAGTTAATATTAATTGATGATGAAACCTTGTTAGTTAACTGTTTGGTGAGCATCTGGGCTAATCCAAACCCTTTACCCGCTGCCTGCTGTGCAATTTGTTGATCAAACATTGAAGTAAATAGCTGTGAAGCAGACTGACCAAATAAACCACTTTCAGGTACAGCCTTACGCATTGATTGCATCATCATATTAATAAATAATGATTCAAATTGCTTAGCAACTTGTTTAACACCTTCAGATGAACCATTTATTGCACTACGCTTTAGTTGGTTAAGACCCGATAAATCATAGGCAAAACGGTTGAATGATTGACCAATTTTAGTATTCATAAGCAATATTCTTTAAATAGTTTCAAGCGTAGCATGTAAACAACCCGCTGATTTTAGTGCCTCAAGAATCGACATTAATTCGGTCGGGTTTGCACCTAATAAGTTCAGTGATTTAATAACACGTTTTAAGTCAGCGCCTGCGGCTAAATTATGTAATGCCCCACCTTCTTGCTCAATACTTACTTGTGTATCAGGTGTTACCACTGTTGTGCCACCGGCTAATGGTGTATTGGGTTGACTGACTTTTAATTTATTATTCACCACTACAGATAAATTACCATGCGCTACAGCACAATTATCTAGCTGCACTTTTTGATTCATCACAACAACGCCTGTTCGCGTATTGATAACAACTTTGGCAGAAATTGGCGTGCGACCTATTTCTAAATTTTGTATTTTAGATAAAAATTGTACACGTGCGTGGCTTTCTTTTGGCATTTTTAAAGAAACCGTTGTGCCATCCAAGGCTACTGCACTATTTTTTTCTAATTTATTAATCGCATCCGAGATTTTTAAAGCACGAGTAAAGTCAAATTGGTTAAGATGCAAATGGATAATATCTTGTTCATCTAAACGAGTAGCTAACTCACGTTCAATCGTTGCGCCATTCGGAATGGTTGCACCCGCTGTTTGATTAACACTGACGCTACTTCCTTTACTACTTGCGCCCGCTCCTCCTACAAAAAGGTTACCTTGAGCAACAGCGTAAACTTGATTATCGACACCTTTTAGTGGTGTCATGATTAATGTGCCACCACGCAAACTTTTTGCATTACCTAGCGAAGACACAACGACATCAAGTTGTTGCCCTACACGCGAATAAGAGGGTAATTTAGCGGTTACCATTACTGCTGCAACATTTTTTAATTGCATATTACTGCCTGATGGTACAGTGATACCTAATTGCGATAACATATTGGTAATACTTTGAATAGTAAACGGTGTTTGTGAGGTTTGATCGCCGGTGCCATCCAGCCCAACAACAATACCATAACCAACTAAAGCATTGTCTCTTACACCTTGAATGGTCACTAAATCGCGGATACGTTCAGCATGTCCATTAGGTATAACCAATATCATCATAAAGATAAAGCCAAAAAATCGGCGCAATTTTCTTATCATAATCAGACTCGTTAAAATGGTGAAAGATTTAAAAATAGGCGTTGTAACCAGCCCATTGTTTGTGCTTCGTCAATATACCCATTACCGACATATTCAATGCGAGCGTCAGCAACTTGTGTTGAAATAACGGTATTATTACCGCTTATTGTTCTTGGGTTTACCACACCTGAAAAGCGGATAAATTCGGTGCCTTGATTAATCGCAATCTGTTTTTCTCCAATCACTTTTAAATTACCATTAATCATGACATCTTGAACGGTAACTGTGATAGTACCACTAAACGTGTTTTTAGCATTAGCACCACCCGTACCTTTAAAATCATTGCCACCCGCAATATCTGTTTCAGCTTTGCCCCTGCCAACTAACCCATCAAGAAACGTAGGCAACTTTTTTATACCTAAATTCACCGACCCATTGCGCCCTGCATTCACAGATGAGCTTTTGCTGGCACTAACGTTTTCTTGTAAAACAATGGTTAATACATCACCAATATTACGCGGACGGCGATCTTCAAACATGGGTTGATACCCAAAACTGCTTGGCTGAGCGGCTTGATAAATAGAACCGCTGGTATTTACAATTGTTGGCATTTGCGGAACAATGCTCGTTTCACCTTCAACTAAAGCTTGTTTGGGTAATTGCGCACAACTAAACAAAAAGAAGGCAATTGGAATATAAAAATATCTCAATACACTTATCATATTGTCAATTTTAAAGTTGATTTAACCGTTGTAGCATTTGATCAGATGTTGAAATCGCCTTGCTATTAATTTCGTAAGCACGTTGTACTTGAATCATATTCACCAGTTCTTCAGCAACATTGACATTAGACGTTTCGGTATAGCCTTGATATAGCAATCCTGCACCATTTAATCCAGGTGTGTTTTCGGTCGGTGTGCCTGAACTTTCGGTTTCTAAATAAAGGTTTTCGCCCATGCTTTCCAGACCTGCATCGTTAATAAAAGTATGTAAAGTGAGTTGACCAACTTGAACTTGTGTTGATTGATTCGCTAATGTCACATTCACTACACCATCACGCGCGACTGTCATTTTGATTGCATTGGATGGAATAGTAATGACTGGTTGAATTTCATATCCCGCCGCAGTCACTAATTGACCATTTTGATTGACTTGAAAAGCGCCACTGCGTGTATAAGCTTGTGTACCATCAGGCAATAAAACTTGGAAAAAACCTTGCCCGTTAATGGCAATATCACTGCTGTTATCTGTTGCCTCTAAATTGCCTTGGCTATGAATTCGCTCTGTTGCAACAGGACGAACACCAGTACCAATTTGTAAGCCTGACGGCAATGTAGTTTGCTCGGAAGACTGAGCGCCTGGTTGACGAACCGTTTGATACAATAAATCTTCAAATACCGCTCTTTGTCTTTTAAACCCACTGGTACTCACATTCGCTAAATTATTTGAAATGATATCCATATTCATTTGTTGTGCGGTTAAGCCCGTTTTGGCAATCCATAATGATTTAATCATAGTCTTTCCTACTTAATATATTGATAAATTTAAGTCAGCGACAAAATTTGGTTCGCTTTTTGTGCATTTTCATCTGCGGTTATAATTTCTTTCATCTGCATTTCAAACTGGCGAGCATGGCTAATTAAATCCACCATAGCAGTGACAGGATTTACATTACTCCCTTCTAATACACCTGACATTAGTTTTGCTTTAGGGTTATCTGGCATGACAGCACCGCGTTCATTACGTGCTTGGTCTGTTAGTTGAAAAAAACCACTATCACCACGGACAATCTCGTTACGCTCAAGATGCACTTTTTTTATTTTACCCACTTGGGCAATGGTAGTTGGTTTATTGCCAGCACCCAATGCAGAAAGTGTTCCATCGCTACTAATACTGATTTTTGATCGTTGAGGCACAGTTAAAACGCCACTATCACCAATTAATGGATAGCCTTGTATGTTAAGCGTACCATTTTCGTCAATTTGGATAGCACCATTACGCGTGTAAGCTTCGCTACCATCCGCTAATTGCACCGCCAACCAGTGATCTTCTGCCAAAGCAACATCCAAATTTCTACCCGTGTAGTTAAATGCACCCATGGTTGAGTCAAAAGTAGGCGTTGTTGCTGTTACCATAGTCCGTGTCGGCATATTCTTGGTTCCCACAATAGGAACCGCTTTCATTGCCGTTAGCTGGGCACGAAACCCTGCGGTGGAGACATTAGCTAGGTTATTAGTCGTCACTGACTGCCGGTTTAACGTCTGACTTGCTGCCGACATCGCTGTATAAATAACACGATCCATAAATAACCTTTAAATTAGCGCAAATTAACTAAAGTATTTAGAATTTGGTCCTGCGTTTTAATGGTTTGCGAATTAGATTGGTAATTGCGCTGAGCAACAATCATATTCACTAACTCTTGGCTCATATCAACATTTGAAGATTCAAGTGCACCACTGGCTAACGCCCCAAATGTACCGGAATTTGCCACACCCAATACTTCTGTGCCAGACTTAATTGTCGAACGCCAATTATTATTTCCTGCCGATTCTAGACCGTTAACATTGGCAAAATCAGCCATGGCAATTTGACCTAATAACATCGTTTGTTGGTTAGAATAAACGCCATAAATAGAACCATCATCATTAATGCTATAACCCACTAAATTACCCGGTGCATAACCATTAACAATTGGCGTTTTAATACTACCTACTTCTTTACCCATATTTTGCTGAGAGCTATTGGCTAATGATAAAGTAAAGGTATTGTCAGCAGATCCATTTAAGCCATTAATATTAATGGTCATTTCAGGATCACTAATTAATTTACCGGAAGAATCAAACTCCATTTGCCCCACTTTTTGTAAACTTGCATTAGGGTCACTGCTATCAAGATAATGAACATCCCATTGATTATCACCCGTTTTGACATAAAAGAGCTGAATATTACGTTGATTACCAAGCGAGTCATAAGTGGTAATGGTTGTAGAATAATTAAATGTATCTGCATCAAGGGCATTGACTGGTTGTTTGGCAGGAACTTTACTATTGGCATTTAAGTTTGTTTGCAAAGAAGCCTTGGTTGTCGCTGATGCATTTAACATTTCTTGCGAAATTTTTAATGGACCCGGTGCTGCACCTTGCTGCACTTGAGGTGGCGTTCCAGTTGCAAGATAACCAGTCAGATAAAGACCATCAGCAGAAATAATATTTCGCTCAGCATCTAATTGAAATTGCCCGTTACGAGTATAGAAAGCTTGCCCATTACTATCCACTAAACGAAAAAAACCATTACCTGAGATAGCCACATCTAGACTGTTGTTTGTGGTTGTGGCGGTTCCATCATTAAAATTTTGCATAACCGCAGCTACTTTTACCCCCATACCGACTTTTGAACCGGCATAGATATCGGCAAATGAAATGCTGGCGCTTTTAAAACCCACCGTTGCTGAGTTGGCAATATTATTACCGATCACATCTAACTGCTTTGATGCAGCATTCATGCCACTCACTGCTTGAGAAAATCCCATCTGAATTTTATCCTCTTTAAAGAATTTGACGTACTTCGTCAATACCAATTGAACCAAGTATTCCTAAATCGAGTAATACTTTATTATTAACTTTACTATTGATAACACCATAGACCACTGAATAAGCTAATGATGTGGATGATACTTTTTGCCCATCTGAACTTGCATTGACTGAAAAGGTATAACTGCCATCAGGCGCAATTGTCCCATCATTTAGCACACCATCCCAAGTAAAGGAACTTACGCCAGCAGGGATTGCGCCCAAATCAACTTCTCGCACCACATTACCATTTGCATCTTGAATGGTGATAATCACTGAATCGGCATCTCGCACTAACTCAAAGCCAAATGGAGTAGTAACCGTTTCTTTACCTGCATCTGAGCTTTCTAGTTCAGAGGTAGCTACTAAAATTTTATCGCCAGGCACCATGACACCCTTGCCGATCATGTTGCTCGCATTAACTGATAAGCTGTCATCAATCTGACCTGAAACCATTCCCAATGTTGTATTTAGTCTTTCGATACCAGCTAAGGTATTAATTTGTGCCAGTTGTGATGTTAACTGACTATTATCCATTGGATTGGTCGGATCTTGGTTTTTCATCTGAGCAATAAGTAGTGTTAAAAAATTATCTTGCAGCTCCCTACTTGAATTACCATCTGATGAATTTTTTTGAATCGTTTGCGGATTTTTTACCCCTGATGCTGAAACAGCAACATTACTCACTCCCATAAGCTTCTCCTTATTACTGGCCTAATGTCAGTGTTTTTAGCATTAAACTTTTTGCCGTATTAATCACTTCGACATTCGCCTGATAACTACGTGAAGCTGAAATCGTATTGACCATTTCGGCAACCACATCAACATTCGGTTTTTGAATATAGCCTTTAGCATCAGCCAACGGATGATGGGGTTGATAAACCAAATTCATTGGCGTGGGATCTTCAATCACTTGCGATACTTTAACGCCCGCAATTGAATTGGTTTGACCATTATCATCCACTTGAAAAATAACTTGCTTGGCTCGATAAGCTTCTCCAGAGGTACTTGTTACGCTATCTGCATTAGCTAAATTACTGGCACTGACATTCATGCGTTGGGTTTGCGCCATTAATGCTGACCCTGAAATTGCAAAAATTGAAAAACTCATCTTTATTATCCTTGCTGTAATACCGACATAACATTTTTAAATTGCTCACCTAAAAACGTTAAATTACTTTGGTAATGAATGCTATTGTCAATAAAGGCTGTACGCTCTTGATCCATTTCTACCGTATTACCATCAGCTGATGCCTGATACGGAATACGATAAAGTACATTTTGATTAAGTGTGACAGGCGCTTTTACCTGAATATGATGATCTGAGGTAATATTAAGTCCAACGTGATTAATGTTACTGTGCTTATTAAGCGCCTTACTTAACTCAGCATTAAAATCAATATCTCGCGCCTGATAGTTAGGCGTATCGCTGTTTGCAATATTTGCGGCTAATATATTTTGTCGCATTTCTCGTATATTTAATGCTTGCTGGTGAAAATTAACCCATGTATCCAATTTATCAAACATAAAATCATCTCACTTTTTTTGATAGTGAGGATTTTAAGCGAATAAAAAAAAAGTCATTGAGCAAATAACGATAAAAATTGCCCTTATTTCAAGATTTGTTTTATGCAATCATAAAGTACAATCAGTTTATGCATAATTTGAAACAGATAAACATGATTAAAATCGCAAAATTAATACTCGCTATTTTTATACTATTTAGCGGGTATCCTGTTGTGGCAAGTTCTTTTGATAAGCAGATTTACAATTTAATCTCTCAGCAATTTAGCCATAAAGTAGATGATATTTCGATTACTTACCTGACCGCCAAACCACAATTAAGTTGCGATACGCCTATACTTTCGTTATTAAATAAAAAAAAACAGTGGGGCAACATGACCATTTGTGCTCAATGTGATAATCAGAAAAAATTTATCCAGATTAATGTGGCTGTGATGGGGAACTATATTGTAGCTAAGCAAGCAATAAGCGCTGGTACTATCATCAACAAAGATCACATACGTATACAATCAGGTTGGTTAGATAAGCTACCTTCCGCTGTCATTTTAAATGAAGCTGACGTACTTAATCATATAGCTTTACGCAATATTAATCTTGATGAGTCAATCAAAACCACAATGCTTCAAAAAAATTGGCTGATAAAAGCAGGACAAATAACCAAAGTGATAATTAATGGTGAAGGTTATCAAATAGAAACGAATGGCAAGACTCTTAGCAATGGTGTATTAAATGATAACATTAGAGTTAAACTAAATTCTAACAATATTGTTGAAGGAACATTGACTCACCAAGGGGTTATTATTTTCAACAAATAATATTAATGATTTTTTTATTATTGCCGATAATAAAACTAAACAAATCACTTAAATCGTCAATTTGATTAAAGGTATTTTATGAGTATCGATGCAACAAAATCCGTGACAAGCATATCAGGACTACTTAACCGTGATGTAGTGAATGAACAACAAAAAAATCAAACAGCATCTGTACCAACCCAAAATAGTACTAATGCAAGCACTACCGTGAGTATCACTCAAAACTCAATGAATCTGTTGCATTCAACCGATAAAGATATTGATATAGAAAAAATTGAAAAAATAAAACAAGCCATTACCAACGGCACATTAGTTATTGATACCCATAAAATTGCAGACAAATTAATTAATCAATTACTGCAACATATTTAGAATAAGTCAGAATTACAGGGATATATAAATGTTAGAGCTCGATGACATCCTAAACCAAATAACCGAAATGTTACAAACACTCTCAGGAATTCTACAAACAGAACAACAAATATTAATTGATAATAGTTCAACAAATCAGTTAAATGAAATTATTAATAAAAAAAGCCAGTTATTGATTCAATTAAAGTTACTGGATGAAAAACGCGTAACATTAAGTAAACAATTAGGTATTCATCCCCCCTATAACGACAATCCAACCATTGCAGCGCATTGGCTATCTATCACAGACACAACAAAATTATTAGCTAATATAAATCGTGATAATGGATTAATCATCCAAAATCGCATGAATATTACCCAGCAATCAATTAACTATCTTAAAGGCATAAACAGTCCTGTTGTTTATACCAATAATGGCTACCAACAAGCCGATGTAATCTCATCAAAACGAGCCAAAGTTTAACAGAGAATTAATATTTGTTGATGGTAAAGGCGATAAATACCGCCAAAAATGCCCTCTTATTAAGCCAATAATTCGTGAGTAATTAGGTCATACTGTTAGCAGGTAAACTCTAATTAAACGATGAAGTTTTATTTGGTTCCATCATGGCTGACGATAATGATCTAGATAAAAGCGAACATCCCACCGATAGCAAAATAAAAAAAGCTAGGGAAAAGGGGCAGATCCCTCGATCTCGCGAATTAACTTCGTTGATAATCTTATTAATAGGCATCTCTTTATTTGGATTAATGGGTTCACATTTAGTTAACCAATTAATCATAATCATAAAAACAGCGATGACGTTTTCGTATAAAACAGGCAATGATAAGTTGATCGTTTTCAATTTAGTTAATTTGTTAACCCATGGCTTTTGGTCAATTGTGCCAATTTTTTTCGGTTTAGTTATAGTTGCCATATTCGCACCACTTTGTGTGGGAGGATTACTATTTAGCCTGCAATCAATTAAACCCAATTTTAAAAAATTAAATCCTATCGAGGGCTTTGGCAGATTATTTAGTACTAAAATTTTTTCTGAGTTACTAAAAAGTATACTTAAAGTTATTTTAATTTCTATCGCATCAACATGGTTTTTAATGCACCATTTTTATGACCTGCTTGCGTTACCCCATATGTATTTAAATAATGCATTAGCTAAAGCAATACAGTTAGTGATCCTTTGCGCAATACTAAGCGTTATATCATTAATACCCATGGTGGGGTTTGATATTTTTTATCAAATATGGAGCAATTTGAAAAAACTGAAAATGTCAAAACAAGAAATTAAAGATGAGTTTAAAGAGCAAGAGGGAAACCCGCAAATTAAAGGACGTATTCGCCAAATGCAACAAGCTATTGCCAGACGTCGAATGATGAAAGATGTGCCAAAAGCAAATGTCATTGTAACCAATCCAACCCATTATGCCGTTGCCTTACAATATGATGAAAAAACCATGATTGCCCCCAAATTACTGGCAAAAGGAACAGATAACATTGCGCTACGCATTAGAGAAATTGCCAGTGAATATAATATACCTCTATTAGAAGCACCGCCTTTAGCTCGAGCTTTATATCGTCATGGTGAAATAGGTGAAACGATTCCAACAGAGCTATATACCGCAGTTGCTCAAATTTTAGCTTGGGTATATCAATTAAAACATTGGCATAAATATGGTGGCAATAAACCAACCGTACCTAATAATTTACCCATTCCAGAGTCATTATCTGTAAATCAATAAAGGCAATTACTCATTTTATGATTAAATCTAAACTACATACTTTATTATCACTTAATACGTTAAAAAATGGTCATTATCAAATTTTAGCTGGCCCAATGCTCATCTTACTGATTCTTTCAATGATGGTATTACCCCTCCCTGCCTTTATTTTGGATCTATTTTTTACGTTTAATATTGCTTTATCAATTATTATCCTGATAGTGGCATTATTCACTAAACGAGTGCTCGATTTTGCAGCATTTCCAACCGTTTTATTATTTGCAACTTTATTAAGATTATCATTAAACGTTGCCTCTACACGAGTCGTTTTATTAAAAGGACACACCGGCAGCGCTGCGGCTGGACGGGTAATTGAAGCTTTTGGACACTTTTTAGTTGGCGGTAATTTTGCTATTGGTATCGTCGTATTTATCATTTTGGTTATCATCAACTTTATGGTCATCACTAAGGGGGCAGGTAGAATAGCCGAAGTGGGAGCTCGCTTTGCATTAGATGGCATGCCAGGAAAACAAATGGCCATTGACGCCGACCTCAATGCCGGCTTAATTGGTGAAGATGAAGCCAAAGCACGCCGAGCCGAAGTTTCTCAAGAAGCGGATTTTTATGGTTCGATGGATGGTGCTAGTAAATTTGTACGTGGTGATGCAATTGCCGGATTATTAATCATGGCCATTACCATTGTTGGCGGCTTGCTCGTTGGGGTTGTACAACATGATATGGCGCTATCTGATGCAAGTAAAACCTATGTGTTACTGACCATTGGTGATGGCTTGGTTGCGCAAATACCGTCACTGATTATTTCAACGGCTGCGGGAGTTATCGTTACGCGAGTGACATCGCAAGATAATATTAGTAATCAAATGATTACTCAGCTTTTTAATAATCCGCAAGTATTAATTTTAACCGCTGTCGTAATTGGTTTACTTGGGCTAATTCCGGGCATGCCAAATTTAGTTTTTTTACTTTTTACTGCCATTTTATCCATTCTCTCTTGGTGGCTAACTAAACAGAAAAAAACAGAACAGGCAGCCACGCCCAAACAAGCTAATGTGCAAGCAACCACACCGGCCAATATTGAAGCGACATGGTCTGATGTCAATATTGAAGATATATTAGCAATGGAAGTGGGTTATGGATTAATTCCAATGGTCGATCAAACTCAAAACGGTGAGTTGTTAGGGCGGATCCGTAGCTTACGTAAAAAATTTGCGCAAACACTGGGATTTTTACCTCCTCAGGTGCATATAAGAGATAATCTCTCGTTAGCGCCTTATCAATATAAAATATTTATCAAAGGTGGCGAAATCGGCAAAGGCGAAATTGTGAATAATAAATGGTTAGCCATTAATCCCGGTAATGTGACAGAAACCATTGAGGGCATTGCAACAACCGAGCCGGCTTTTGGGCTACCTGCCATATGGATAGATGAAAACGATAAAGAAAATGCGCAAATATTAGGATATACCGTTGTAGATACCAGTACGATGATCGCAACACACTTCAACCATTTATTACAACAATTCGCAAGCGACTTATTAGGACGCTTAGAAACCCAAGAACTGCTCGACAGAATAAAACAGGATATTCCAAAATTAGTAGAAGACTTTATTCCAGGCGTTGTGACATTAACCACCTTTCATAAAATACTGCAAAATTTAATCGCCGAAAAAGTGTCAATTCGAGATATGCGAACCATTATTGAAACGATCTGTGAACATGCGCCAACTCAAAATGATGCTTATCAGCTACTTAGTATGGTAAGAATAGCTTTAGGTAGAGTTATTACACAACAATGGTTCCCAGGCTCTGATCCAATTAATGTCATAGGATTAAATATCAATTTAGAACGTTTGTTATTACAAGCGCTGCAAAATACCAGCAATTTTGAACCGGGACTTGCCGAACACATTATTGAACAGATCAGACAAGCTATTAATCAACAAGATGCCATCGGCGCACCACCGGTATTATTAGTAAATCATGCATTAAGACCGATGTTATCGCAATTTTTAAGGTCTAACTTTCCTCAATTAGCGGTGCTATCGAATTTAGAAATCGCCGATAATCGAGAGATAAAAATGACTTCGCAAATTGGGGCTGAATAGTGATCTTATTATGCTAATAATGCGTAGTAATTATTTCCGTTATTTACAGTAATTTAAGACACTACGATAATAAATATCCATAAAAAAGCAAACTAACGCCATATCACAGACAAGGGATATGGCGCTGCTATCATAAACAAAACTAACCGTCACTGATTTAGCTAAACGTTGTATGGTCAGTTGTTCGACCATTTTATAACGTGCTAAAGAAAGCCCGATTAAAGCTGCTCGTCCCCCTTAACCAGTGCAAATATTATAAGGCCATCCGTTATGGAATTAAACGTTTAGCTAAAGTTGAACTATTTACTTTTTAGGTTATATTTTTGTAAAAGATATTCAGGATTCTATACCGTTTCAAGATTAGAAAAGCTGAAAAGAGCGATACACACTTTAATTGAAATCTAGCATAATCAACAAATATTCAAAAAAAGAAAACAAAAGTTTAAGCGATTTATTTACTTTTATAATACGGTTAAACCACATTGAAAGGGTTATATTGTGGCACTTAATGATTATTGAAATTACAACAATGATGCCATTTAAATCTGAACAATTTTTAAACTGCCTATACGGCATTGAAGTAGAATTTTATCTCAATAGTTCCTTATTGTAAAAGAGCATATTGCACTTTACCCAATTTTTACCCTTTTTTTGAGTCTATTTTAATATCAATAATAATCAATATATTAAAATCACCCTCAAAAAAAGGGTTAGAAATCTAAAAATCGGGGACTGTTGCGGTTTGGCTTAGTCCATAGCTATTAAATGTGCCTTGTACTGGCTCTGGGCATTTTTCTTGTTTTATCCACAAAATAAATTTTTGCCCTGTACTTTTACTATTCAAATGAAGGTGTGGATATTGCAAATGAACGCTTCCCCACTTTTCAATCATTTTATTTTTTACTTCAGGCGTCCATTTACCTTGTGCTGTTAATCGTTTTTCGGCACGCCTTAATGCACTCTGACCTTTAGGGTTAACACGGCTAAAACGTAAATAGCCTTTTATCGTCGTCGGTACTGTAGTGATAGGCATCAATAAAGCATAATCGCTAATTGATGATTTTTGCTGTATATCTGCTTTAAGATTTTGCAGTTCCTGCTCGGAGCCCAATAGGCGTATCACTCCGCCTAATGTTCGGTGCACATGGTAACAAGGAAAGCTAATTGCGATATTTCCTTGGTGATTGACCAAAATTTGGTGTAGTGATTGCATCACTTGATTCATCACATCCACTTCGGTTATCTCAATTTGCGAAATCGCTCGCAACTCTAAATAATGTGAGTGCATCTTATTTACTCCTTACCGCTGGCACCAAATACACCACCACGAATTAATACCGCAATTACATAATGTTGCTGATCAAGCGATGGTTTTTCACCTTTTAAAACCCAATTATCAAATAAGGTATAAAAATCTAATTTTTGTTTTGGTTGGCGGAAAGCATGCCCCATTGAAGTAACCGAGCCATACGGTTCTATCGCTATTGGAAATTGTGCATTATCTTCATACCAAGTATCGATGGTTCGGATAGCATTACTGACTTTTTGTGAATGCATGGCGGCTTGTTTGTTCTTCTCATACAATACTTTACTTTTTGTTTTGCCGGTATCTAGGATTAATTCTTGTGACGGATAGACTTCTTGACCTAAGCCCATTTTCAGTTTGGCTTCAACGTTAAAAATCACAAACTCTTTACCGGATAATCCTGCTTCAATCAGTTTAGCAAGATCATTTACCGATTTATCATCATAATCAAATGCATTAAGCTGATATTGTTTAACATCACTGACTTCAATGAATGGTTTTTTATCATTTTTTCGAGTAACTGAAAGGCTAATGTGCTCCGCGGTCATACGATTACGCCATAACCAACGGCCATTTAAGATATTAATGGCATAACGCTTAGCTAGAGCTATCATTCCTTGCGTTTGAATATAATCCTGCGTTGTTTTTTCTAGTTCTTTTTGATATTCGATATCATTACACACGGAAGGTTTACCTAAAAATGGCAACACTTTACAGCTCCATGTCACAACCAAAGTATCTTTATCGGCATCTAACGCAGCAACATCAACTGTTTGTAAATTTGGCTTTTGTATTTCAGCATCTAATTTGGTTGGATCGTTCGCAACTGCATTTTTAAGACGATTTGAAATAGTGCCTCGGACTGATTTTTCAGTGACTGTAACAGGAGATAATTTATTGGAATCCGTATTATCTTGCTGTGCAAAAATCGCATCAGAAATATCAAAACTACGTTCAAAAGCAAGTACGCTGGCGGTGGTGATTTTATCTTTACTCATAATGTATTCCTTATTCTATAATTTTCTAAATTTACTTAATTGGTTTCTTGATTGATAATATAAATTTCTGCATCATTAGATTGCAATTCACTGCATTTATAACGCCAAAAAGCCTGTGATAAATTCTCTTCCAAGCGTAAAGGAAAGACCCATTTACCAAGCCCATAAATACACTCCACAAATTGCGTGGCATGCTCATTACTGCGCGCATGTTCAACCTTACCCGCTGAAAATAGCGGTGAAATAGCTTGATAGCCCAAATGTAAAGGCACAAGCCAACCGCGACCTTGTTTAACCGATGTGGTTTGCCAGTGATCTTTTTCTTGTGGATGATGATGTAACATTGCAGTTTCAACCAAGGCATCAAGCGCTGTAGCATTAGGATCTTGTTGCTGTAATTCAGCAGTGATATCTTGTAAATCTTGTGGTGCTTCAACTAAAACAAATGCGGGTAATAGTGCATTGATTAAGTTTTTATTTGATTCTGATGCAGAATATAGTGCGACTGATTCGATATCGACAACGTGCCCACCAGCAACTCGTTGCTGGTAAAGTTTTTGTTTCATCTGTTGGATGAATGCTTGCTGTTCATCTGCATCATCTAATGTTTCACGATCTTCAATTTTTACCTCAACAAGTAATGAAACATCTAGATGAACTCGCCCTTCTTCAATAATTGAACGAGTACTACCATTTTTAGCTAGTGGATTGCGTGTTAATCGAAAAGTATAATCCGCATAGTTGTTTGGTCGATAAACTTGTACATCACATTCATGACATGCAATTAACACGCCATCTAAGTAAATAGGATTTTCTGATTCAATTTTACGACTTAAAGCATGAATAGCGCCTAGAAACCCCGAAATAGCTGGGAATCCATACGTTAATGGGCTAGAAATCGCATTGGCATTATGGATTTTGACATGATCAAATAATAAATAATAACGTAATGATGCCATTAAAATATCCCCTCCCTTTTACGTTGACTTGCTTTTACCGCTGCATTAAATTCACGGCGCCATTCGCTAAATTCAGGATCAGCAAATTGCTGTTTAAAATTTTTAAATTTTTCTTTTAAAATAGTTTGAATCCAAAAAGCAAATTGCTTTTCTAATTCTTGTTGCCAATCGCTTTGTTCATATCTTATTTTAAAATCGGTTTCGCCATCCAACATGACTCGTTTTGGATCAAGCCAAAGTTGTTGAGTTAGATTTAGTGAGGATTCCCTACTCCAACCAGCCCTTTTGGTCATTTGGATATGCGCAACGAACTTAAGAATTAATGTTAAGATGACAAAAAAAGCCTCTTTTCTATTGTTTCTCACAACAAAAATATTTTTTTTTGCTTCAACAGTATCAAATAATAACTTAAAACCATATCGACAATAATATTGAAATGAACTATTAAAAATGGTTTCTTGAAAATTTGTAATTGATGGAAACTGAGGTTTTTGAAATTTAGGTGGCATGGAAGGTAACAAAAAATTACGCCCCATTTGACTACCAATAAGTTGGCTTGCATTTTGAGCATTACTGCCACCCAGTTTAACAACGGCTAAATCATGAAAAGAAAAATAAGATTGATACTCAACATCCTTTTTTTTACGTAATTCTCGTGCATTTTTATTTTCTTCCGAAAATCGGGTTTGCACCTTCTGATAAACCAAATGGCACAAAGCACTAGGATGTAGTGGAATCAATAAGCGGTAATTATTTTCATGCTGTGACAAATAAGTTTCTTCACTATTCGGCCAGAAAATTTGCTTATTAAGTTCCGAAGCCTGCGCATCACTCCAATTATCTCTAAGTAACTGCTGAAAATTTTCCAAATAAAGAGTAGATTTATTTTTATCATCAGATAAAGCTTCTTGAACAGCAGGGTGATTATTAATAATAAGCTGTAAAATTGTTATATCATTTTTAACGACTTGGTTTAAAAGCCCAAATATATCTAAAGCCGCAGCACCACTGGCATCAAAAGGCAAAGTGTTCACTGTAGCAGATGATACTAAATTATTCAGATTATTAGGCTTTATCTGTGTATTGTAATTTGCGTTACAAGCCTTCGAGCTCGGGTGAACTCCTTTAGCTATATGGGTAGCAATAAGAAGCCATGAAATACGACGAATAGCTGCATCTTCCATCCACGTTTCAAAATCAAATCGCTTGGCTAACTCATCTAACTTTTGCTGAGCTTCATTAACTGCAACTAAATCACCCGCTTCTTTTGCTTTTTCTAGCTTAGCGGTTTCACTTTTATAATTACTATTATTGGCAAGCCGTTGTTGTAGAAAGTCTAAAATTACCTTTCTTATATCTTGCCAAGAAATATTGTTCATTGGCCCTCCTTATATTTTTTCGAAATTAAAAAGGCTTATATCATTAAATATAAGCCTTTAATTTAATGCTATGCTGCTTTAAATTTTAAGTATAAATTCAATATATTTAAAGCATTACTGTTATACACCCATTCTTTATTGGAATTAAGATATCTATAATTATCTTGTTCAAGCTTTAATTTCTTAACCAAATATTTAATTTCTTTAATTGTCGAAATATTTAGAATTTTCATTAGATCTCGAATTGAATAATATTTAGATTGCGTAGGTAATCCAACAATTAATTCATCATTAGCAGCAGGCGAATCAATAACAAATTTTTGCACTTGATTTAGTAATTCTTTATCAAAAGAAATTTGACGAGGTATAACAAAATATTTATTATTAGACATAGTATTTCTCCTTCATTTATGCCTAGGTTGAAATATGCTCTTATCAAATGACGTAAACATCGGATAAGAGCTTCTTAATATTTGTGAGTAAATCACGAAACAAATATATACGAAAAAAGCGAATAGATCAATAATAAATTAAAAGTAAAATATAATGGGAATGTTATTTTTATAAATTAAGCGTTATTGGCAAATAAAAACCGCCTATGCGGCGGTGGAACTATTAAATTAAAACAAAAATTTAATGTTTCTAAACTGCTTACACAGCAGTGCCATCAAGTATAAAAGAATTCCCTACCTTTTACTAGCAACCATTATTCACCTGACGATATTTTGTCAAAAAGTTTCAGGTAACTATGTGTTTCAGTATAAAAACAAGATTCTTTTATCCTTTCTTTTTATAAAATCCAAAGCAAGGATGAAAATACCAACTGTAATTACGATATAAGTTTACGCTACAAAATTCATTCGCTAATCGATATGGCGTTTTATTTGGGAAATATTCGGCTATTTTTGCTATGGCTTGCTCGACACTATTAACCAACCAAGGTTGGATGTTAGGATTAGCAAATGACCAGTTTTTATATTCAATTATACTATTTTGTGTATCTTCGCAGCGCTCATCTGGTGTTTGCCATGCGATATCTGCATAGCTAAATTGATAATCGCCATCATCGTCGAGTTGGCAAATATATTCATCTTGTGTCTTATCATTCCCTCTAAATGGCGAAATCGCCTGTAAATGCACACAATGGTGATGGGCTAAGCCTTGTTGCCAATAGCTGGTCACATAATTACTTTTACGGGCATTAATCGCAAACAGATCTGCCATGACCTTATGTTCTAGTTCGGCAAGAATCAGCCCATCTTCTGGGCTAGACTGAATACGTGGAACCGCATCAATATTTACTAACTGATGCTCAGGAATTAGTTCATTTGTTTTATGGGTTTTCAGCAAGAATAATGGCTTTTCTTCAAAACCTGGTTTAGTAAAACAGGCTTGATCTGTACGATAATTAGATTCAATTGCTTTTAAATTCGATCCTAATATGGCCACATTGGCCTTTTGTGCAATTTTTTGTGGCCGGTGACGCCATACTCGTCCAACTAACTGAATAATAGATCGCATGGATGATGGTTCTACAATTGCCCAATCATAATCGTGATCACGCCCGACTTCGGTGACTGGCGTACCTATTACAATAAAGATATGGTTTTCTTTCTTGCTACTTTTTATCGCTTGGAGAATTTCCGGTTGGCTAAATAGTGCCTGTTCATCACTGCGATTTAAAATTCTATCGAGCTTTTCTTCTAATTGGCTACGTAATAACAGCAGTTGCCGAGCATGATAAACCACGATATGAAAAGCAGTATCATTAGGTAACTTCGTTTGTGCATAAATTTGTTGTGTAAGTGAAATAACATCTTCTGTATGGGCAAAACGCATTAAACCGATACTTACCTTTTTTTGTGATTTTTTATCAATTTGATGATAATTTTGGTGAAATTGATAAGCTTGATCTAATAATTGTTTAGCTAGCACACCATAATTGATTTTTGAGTTTTCTGTTTTATTTTCTTGGTAATTTAGTAGATCCAAAATATGCCCTTTACGGCGGATTGCACTTTGTGCTAATTGATGAATGCGCATTGCTACAAATTGTTGATGGTGATCGCAAAACGTTTTAGTATCTGCAATTTGTGATATCGACTGTTCATATTCATCAAACCAGCCACATACAATGGTATTATCGGCATATTTATTATTTTGATTCCAAATTTTTCGCCCTGCTTGGTAAGCGTCAAATAATCCGGCAATTAAATCTGGTGTTAAAGTCGCCGATGACAGTAGTACTTTGCTCCCAAACAATCCAGCTAAATGCACTAAACGCGCTAGTGCAGGCAAGTCGTGTTGATCAAAATCATCTGGCTCATCTAAAATCAAATCTGAGGTTAACAATCTTAACGTTGGTGCAATATATTTACCGCCTCGGCTACATTCGCTAGCTTGAATAATATGGTCAATAGTGCATGTCACAATAGGCGCATAAAGCAATTGCCGTGCTTTACTGTCTTCAATAATAGTGCCTAATTCACAATCAGCAATACCACTTTCTGCTACATCAATATATTCATCAAGTAACGATTCGATAGATTCACTACCTTGGTTTTCTGAATTTGTTGGAGAATCGTTTTGCTGTATTTCTTCATTACTTAGCTCAAACAAGGTTTTTGTGGCTCGCCCACCAACTAAAATCGCCAGATGTTCATCACTTAAGTGTAATCTTTCTCTTAATGCTTTACCTGTTTGCAACGTTAAAACACGTAATCCCAATGCAATGGTAAAACGCACGCCCCGTTTTGGATTTGAAAGCGCATACATAATCCGCCCATTGGCTAAGGTTTTACCGCAGCCAGTCGATGCCATATTCACGCCAAAAAAGCCGCATTCATCAGATATGGGTTGATAACTTTTCGCTAAATCAAAAGCATGATTTTGCCATTGAAATCGTTTTATAGTTGTTCGTTTGGTAAAAGGTTTATGTTGATTGATTGCGGGTAATTCCGTGATTATTTTAGGTAATAAACGAGCAAAGCGGGCTGAAAAATTAGCAACACCGATTAAATGATCATCTAAACGTTGCTTCGCTTTTTTCAGGTAATTGGTATTGGCAATTAAGATTGCTTTATTTTTTTCGGCTTCGTTATTTGATAAAGATAAACTTGAGTAGTTATGATCAGCCACCATTAAGCTTAAACGCGAAATATGCAATAAAAACTCGTCAATATTAGACAATTGCATTAAGGGAACATGATTTAGAGCTTTGGCTGCATAACGGCTTAGTTTTTTCAGCCAAGGCTGACTTAAGGTAATATCGCTTTTAAGCTGCCAAAAATCGTTGGGTGAAGTGTGTTGACTATGACTATTTTTAACCCATTTGTCAATTGCCTTAAATGTTTTATAAAAACTTCGGATAGTTAAACCAGATATATCAAAATCTATTTTCTGTAAATTTTTAATATCCCCCGTTAATGAATCCGGTAAAAACGGCATTCTATGATGCGATACAATGAGCCACGCAATCCATTGTGCCAATAATGGTAACTGCGTAAGATCATTTTTTTCAACTTTGGTAAGCTGCTGGTACCAATTAGGATTCTGTTGTCGATATTGATCAAAATGCGCTAATCGATCAAATAAGGCTTCGTTGGTGGTGCAGTCTTGAATCATTAATAAAAATAATTGCAACGAAATCCATTCATGTCGATAAGGATCAGCCGCCACAGCCGTTTCTGCTCGTAATTTAGATTGAAAACCAATCGTTGCTTTACCTAAATCATGAAGTAGTGCCGCTATGGTTGTAATTAATTGAATGGTGGTTGCATATTGCCAACAATTTTCGCTGTCACTGCGTAAAATATTACGTTTAGTACGATTAGTTGGGACTCGTCCCTCTTGATTAAACTGACTGCGATCGCCCACAATCCACAAAAGATCAGTTAAATTTTTGCCATGTGTCCAGTAACATGCAACAGCAGTATTTTTTCGTGCAGTTTTACGTAATAATTTATAAAGCGTTTGTAGCCCTGCTTCGGTCATTGGGCTTTGCCATGTTCGTTCACCACAACGCTCAGCGAACTGATCAATAATGCGACGCGTTTCAGTTAATGCATTCTTTTTGCATTGGCTAACAAGTAAAATATTCATATTTGATCTGCTATCTGTTTTAAAGTATCAATAATCCTATCAAGTGCACCTAATTGAGCAAATTGCGCAATACATGCCATACGAAATTCTTTTTCACTATCCCCTTGTTTGGCTGATAAAAAGGCTTGAGGTAACACAATGCCATCTTTAATAATATCTGCCGCATCAAACACTAAGCCACCTCGGCGAGTTTTTCCGTGTAAAATAGCCAGCCCATGAGGGAGACCTAACACCCAACAAGCCGTTGCGCCAAGGCCATAGGCTAAATAGTTACCATGATCTAAAAACTGATTAGCGGGATCATGACTTTTGCCTCGTGTGCCTTGTTCTCGTTTAAATTTGTCATCTTGTAAGGTTAATTGATTTGCCATGCCATAAAGACGTTTGCTAATTCGCCCTTCTGCAGCTAAAAGTGCTTGGCTATTATCAACATCGGTAAATTGTTGTGTTGCATCAGTAAGAATATGCGCTAACTGCGTTGTATCAACATCCCAATCAAATTGCGGCCAACATTCACTAATAATATTAAGCCGTGTTTGTTGTAATAATTTAGCTGCTTGTAATCGACGTTTGTCATCAAACCAAAATTGACACCAACTTTGTAGATATTCTGTCGGACGATATTCACTTTGTGGCGAGAAAAACTGGCAAGCAAATTCAGATTCGGTTGATGAAAAAAGGGGCGTTCCGCCTCCGCCACAAAAGCCAATCATAACACCTGCCCGAGAAAGCTCTCGTACTGCCGCTTGCGTTAATGATGTTCCCGTACCTAATAAAATACAGGTGGTATTTGCTATTGGGATATTCCAATATAACGACTGTTGACCTTGCTCAGTCACATACTCAACTCGTCCACCATTAACCAAAACACGACAATGCTCTAAATAATAAATATTGGCTCGCTTGGAATGCATGATCGTTTTTAGATCAGAAGAATGAATCATATCCATGATGATAACTGATTAAATTAATTGAAATATAGCAAATAAATTAACATTATTTTATATTAAAAACGAGCAATTTTATTGTTTATTACAAACTATTGGGTAATTGCAAAGTTATCATATTGCGGCAGGAATTTTTAAAGACGAGCATTGCTCGTCTTGGTCTTTTTGTTTATCAATAAAGTTGCTGTAATGGCGTTACAGTTTGTGCCGGATCGTAATTAAGTGCTGCCGTTGTGGCATAGGCAGCATTGATGGTGGTATCGTAATGTACCTTATATTGAATAGCACTTCGACGCAATATTTTTGACGCTTCAATGGCTGCTCGTCCAGAGGTGGTATTAAGAATATAGCTGTACTCGCCATTTTTTATGTGATCATGGATATTCGGTCGCCCTTCGTTTTCTTTTTTTACAATTTGGCATGGTATATCTGCTTGTTGTAACACTTTTGCCGTGCCGATAGTTGCGTCAATACTAAATCCATGCGCAATTAATCGCTTAGCGACTTCTAACAGCCTTGTTTTATCCTGATCACGAACCGATAATAATGCTTTTCCTGATTTTTTCATATTCGATAGGCTACCAAGTTGCGCTTTAGCAAAGGCTTCAGCAAAGGTTTTACCGATTCCCATCACTTCCCCCGTTGAGCGCATTTCTGGACCTAAGATTGGATCAACACCACTGAATTTATTAAATGGCAATACCACTTCTTTTACCGAATAATAAGCTGGAATCACCTCTTTAGTCACATTTTGCTTAGCAAGCGATTGCCCTGTCATCACGCGAGCGGCAATTTTAGCCAGTGGTAAACCTGTTGCTTTTGAGACAAACGGTACGGTACGTGCTGCACGAGGATTAATTTCAATCAAATAAATTTGGTTATCTTTAATAGCAAATTGTCCATTCATTAAGCCTTTTACATTAAGTTCAAGTGCCAATTGTTTGGCCTGCTGCCTTAGTTTATCTAAAATCTCTGCACTTAAGGTGTGAGTTGGCAGTGAGCAAGCGGAATCACCAGAGTGAATGCCTGCTTGTTCAATATGTTCCATAATGCCACCAATCACAATTTGTTCGCCATCAGCAATCACATCAATATCAACTTCAATGGCATCATCTAAAAAGTGATCGAGTAAAACAGGCGCATTATTTGATTCGCTTACGGCTGTTTTAAAATAACGGCGTAAATCTTGTTCACTATAAACAATTTCCATTGCGCGACCTCCTAATACATAAGATGGTCTAACCACCAATGGATAACCTATTTTTTCTGCTTTGATGACTGCCTCATTAATATCGGTCACTGTTGCGTTGACAGGTTGTTTTAATTTCAGTTTATCGACAACTTCTTGAAAGTGTTTACGATCTTCGGCTTTATCGATAGCGTCAGGTGAGGTACCAATAATCGGTAGACCTGCGGCTTCAAGTGCACGGGCGAGTTTTAGTGGTGTTTGTCCACCATATTGCACAATAACACCATTTGGCTTTTCAACATGCGCAATCTCAAGCACATCTTCAAGCGTGACTGGCTCAAAATAGAGGCGATCAGAAGTATCATAATCGGTTGACACAGTTTCTGGGTTACAGTTAACCATAATGGTTTCATAACCATCCTCACACAGAGCTAATGCCGCATGCACACAGCAATAATCAAACTCAATACCTTGACCAATTCGATTAGGACCACCACCTAGGATCATAATTTTTTTACGGTTAAATTGAGGATTGGCTTCACACTCTTGCTCATAGGTTGAATAAAGGTAAGCAGTATCCGTTGCAAATTCAGCCGCACAGGTATCTACCCGTTTATAAACGGGATGAATATGATATTGATAACGTAAATCGCGAACCGATTGCTCGGTGGTATTAAGTAGTTTGGCAATGCGTAAATCTGAAAAACCTTTACGTTTTAATTGCCATAATGTTTCTTGATCGAGCTGTGCAAGTGACTGCTCTTTTAGCTTGTTTTCAAAATTAACCAGATCTTCAATTTGCATTAAAAACCAACGATCTATATTGGTTAATGTAAAAATCTCATCTAAACTCAATCTAGCCCTAAAGGCATCGGCAATATACCAAATACGATCGGCGCCCGCTTCTTGGAGTTCATAACGAATTTTGGTGATATTTTTTTCATCGGTATAATCATCAATTTTAGCATCAAATCCTGAAGCGCCAACCTCAAGCCCTCGCAATGCTTTTTGTAATGATTCTTGAAAGGTACGCCCAATAGCCATGACTTCACCAACCGATTTCATTTGCGTGGTTAAACGATCGTTACAACCAGCAAACTTTTCAAAATTAAAGCGTGGAATTTTAGTGACCACATAATCAATTGACGGTTCAAATGAGGCAGGTGTTTTACCGCCTGTAATATCATTCGATAATTCATCGAGTGTATAACCAACTGCCAACTTAGCAGCGATTTTAGCAATTGGAAAGCCAGTAGCTTTAGAAGCTAACGCTGATGAACGTGATACTCGCGGATTCATCTCAATAACAATTAATCGCCCTGTTTTAGGATCGACCGAGAATTGTACATTGGAGCCACCGGTTTCAACGCCAATTTCACGCAGTACGGCAATTGATGCATTACGCATGATTTGATACTCTTTATCCGTCAAGGTTTGTGCTGGCGCAACGGTAATTGAATCACCGGTGTGAATACCCATTGGATCGAAGTTTTCAATTGAGCAAACAATAATGCAATTGTCATTTTTGTCTCGCACCACTTCCATTTCGTACTCTTTCCAGCCTATCAATGATTCATCGATGAGCAGTTCATTAGTCGGTGAAAGATCGAACCCACGGGTACAGATTTCTTCAAATTCTTCTGTGTTATACGCAATTCCGCCCCCTGTTCCCCCCATGGTAAAAGACGGGCGAATAATACAAGGAAAACCAACCTGCTCAAGAACGGCATAAGCTTCTTTAAGCGAATGCGCAATACCCGATCGTGCAGTATCAAGACCAATTTTTTTCATAGCTTCATCAAACCGTTTGCGATCTTCGGCTTTATCTATAGCATCAGCTGTTGCGCCAATCATTTCGACATTAAACTCTTTTAATACGCCTTGTTTTTCGAGCTCTAATGCACAATTTAGCGCTGTTTGCCCGCCCATAGTCGGTAAAATAGCATCGGGTCTTTCTTGTTCAATAATCTTGCGAACACATGTCCAATGAATTGGCTCGATATAAGTAGCATCGGCCATTTCGGGATCCGTCATGATAGTGGCAGGATTGGAGTTAACTAAAATAACGCGATAGCCTTCTTCACGTAGCGCCTTACAGGCCTGTGCACCCGAATAATCAAATTCACATGCTTGACCAATAACAATTGGGCCTGCGCCAATAATTAATATACTGTTGATATCTGTTCGCTTAGCCATAATTATTGCTCCTGCTTATAAATTTTAATTAAGTCAATAAAGTGATCAAAAAGAGGTGCGGCATCATGTGGCCCAGGACTGGCTTCTGGGTGACCTTGAAAACTAAAAGCTGGTTTGTAATTGTGATGAATACCTTGCAGTGAACCATCAAATAGTGATTTATGAGTGGCTCTTAGATGAGCAGGTAAACTTGTTTCATCTACCGCAAAACCATGATTTTGGGCGGTGATCATCACCAGATTATTTTCAAGATCTTTAACGGGGTGATTTCCGCCATGGTGACCAAACTTCATTTTAATCGTTTTTGCCCCACATGCCAGCGCTAAAAGTTGATGACCTAAGCAGATGCCAAAGATAGGAATGTCAGTATTTAAAAACTGCTTAATAGCCTCAATTGCATAACGGCAAGGGGCTGGATCACCTGGGCCATTAGATAAAAATATGCCATCGGGCTTTAATGCAAGGACTTCTTCTGCTGTCGTTTTGGCTGGTACGACAGTTAATTTACAACCACGCTCAACTAACATGCGCAGGATATTGCGTTTTACGCCAAAATCATAAGCAACAACATGGTATGGTAATTGGTTTTCTGGTATTGGATTGGGCTGTTGTTGCCTTGTCCATATGCCTTGAGTCCAAATATAACTTGTTGAACAGGTCACTTCTTTAGCTAAATCAAGCCCACTTAATCCTTTAAAATTTATTGCCTGTTGTTTGGCTATTTCGGCTTTTTCAAGTAAGGTCTTTTTATCCATTGATGTTATGATAACACCATGCTGTGCTCCTTTTTCACGCAAAATACGCGTTAAGCGCCGCGTATCAATATCGGCAATGGCAATAACATTATGCTTTTTTAAATAGCTGGAAAGATCGAGTTCGCTTCGGTAATTGCTGGCTAATAATGGCAAATCACGAATAATCAACCCTTTTGCATAAACTTGGCTGGATTCGGCATCATCATCATTTGTTCCGACATTACCAATATGAGGATAGGTCAGTGTAACCAATTGTTCGCAGTAAGAGGGATCGGTAAGGATTTCTTGATAGCCGGTCATTGAGGTGTTAAATACTACTTCACCAACAGTGTGCCCCTCAGCACCAACTGACTTTCCGATAAATTGTGAACCATCTTGTAACATAAGGAGGGCATAAGTTTGCATGATAAAAAAGACCTTTTGAATAAATTATCGTTATTTTTGAATATAAATTCAAATTTACTTATCTATAAAGATACAATAATTGGTCATTTTATTACACTTTTTTGTACAAAAAAAGCAATATTACAAAAATTGCTTTAATAAGCATGTCTAATTTTTGAGACATTCTCAACGTAAAAACAAAATATTGGAATGATTATTATGTTTAACTTGAATTTGCATAATTATTCAAATAGAATCTTTTGAATAATTACGGTTATTAGGAGCAATATCATGCACGGTTTTTATCAGCGTCATTTTTTACGATTACTCGACTTTACCCCTACCGAAATCAATCAATTAATTAATCTTGCCATTGAATTAAAACAAGCCAAACAACAAGGGCAAGAACAACAACATTTAATTGGTAAAAATATCGCGTTAATTTTTGAGAAAGACTCCACCCGTACTCGTTGTGCTTTTGAGGTTGGTGCATTTGATCAAGGTGCGAATGTCACCTATTTAGGACCTAGTGGTAGCCAAATTGGGCATAAAGAGTCAATTGCAGATACCGCGCGCGTGCTAGGTCGAATGTATGATGGAATTGAATATCGTGGTTATGGTCAAGAAATTGTTGAAACGTTAGCAAAATATGCAGGTGTGCCAGTCTGGAATGGCTTAACGACCGAAGCACATCCAACCCAAATATTAGCCGATTTTATGACAATGAAAGAGCATATAGGACATCGCCCATTAAGTAGTATTAAATTTGCCTATTTAGGCGATGCTCGGAATAATATGGGAAATTCATTAATGGAAGGTGCAGCGTTAATGGGGATGGAAATTCGATTAGTTGCACCAAAAGCTTGTCAGCCGAAAGCCGAACTTGTGCAAAAGTGCCAAGATATTGCCAAAATGACAGGTGCCAAAATTATCTTAACTGAAGATGTGACTTTGGGCGTTAAAGACGTCGACTTTTTATATACTGATGTATGGGTATCAATGGGTGAGCCTAAGGAAGTTTGGGATGAGCGAGTTAAATTGTTAACGCCTTATCAAGTGAATGACAATGTAATCAAACTTACCAATAATCCAAATGTCAAATTTATGCATTGCTTGCCAGCTTTTCATGATATGAATACGACAGTGGGTAAACAAATGGCAGCACAATATGGCTTAACCAATGGGCTTGAGGTAACAGATAGCGTATTTGAGTCTGAGCATAGTATTGTATTTGACGAAGCCGAAAACAGGTTACATACCATTAAAGCGGTAATGGTTGCAACATTAACCAAAGACGAATAATATTGTCACAATCAATACAAAGGTGTTTTGCTAAAATAAGCGCCTTTCTTTTTGCCGACTTAATGTTGGCATAATTTTATCTAAAAGAATATTGAATCATGACCAAACAAGAGCGAAATAAAGATTTTAAAAAATACCTAAAACTGACTAATCCCATTCATTTCTTAGCAGTAGGATTGGGTAGCGGCATGTCATCTATTATGCCGGGAACCATGGGTTCATTAATGGCTATCCCCTTATGGCTTTTGTTTTATGGTTTACAGCCAGCTTTATACTGGATATTTATTTTAGTGGCTTTTATTTTTGGTTGTTTTATTTGTCAAAAAACCTCGGATGATACACATACTCACGATTCAGGGCATATCGTTTGGGATGAATTTGTCGGCATGTGGATAACCCTATTTTTTATTCCGCAACTTTCAGTTAGTTGGGTTGCCATAGCTTTCGTGGCATTTAGAGTGTTTGACATGGCAAAACCTTGGCCAATTCGCTGGTTTGATAAACGTGTACCCGGTGGATTTGGCATTATGGTAGATGATGTGATTGCAGCTATCTTTTCATCATTCACCGTTTATGCCATAACATTGATTATTTAAGATGAAATTTTATACTAAAACGCATACTTTCCTGAAAGTTTTTGACAAAAAAAGACTAAAACATCTTTTGTGACCAACCTAATTTGGTTGAAAGATTATTAAAGTAATCATAATCTTTGGTATGAATCAAATTAAATTCATACGAAGATCGGCGAATAATCACATCTTGTGTTGGTTTGACTGGTAAAATAATTTGGCTATCACAAGCGATATTTAAATCAAGTGCTGTCGTTGGAAATTTAAGATGAATAGGCACATCGCCCTTGATGACCAATGGTCTGACAGCTAATGAATGCGGAAACATTGGTGTAATAATTAATGCGTCTAAATGAGGTGCTAAAATTGGCCCACCCGCCGATAGTGAATAAGCGGTAGAGCCTGTCGGTGTTGCAATAATCAGCCCATCAGCTCGCTGTGAAAACGCATTGCGTTCATTAATGTACACATCATAGTCAATCATGTGGGCAACCGTATTGGGGGTCACAACAATTTCGTTCACGGCAAAACTTGAATTAATTAAATTGCCGTTATCATAAATAGAAACTTCAAGTAAAAAACGAGGATCATCGTCATATTTGCCGGCAATCACTGGGCTTAATTGCTCAATCACTTGTTCGTGGGATATGTCGGTTAAAAAACCTAAATTACCACGATTAACACCGATCACTTTGATTTTATATGGTGATAAATAACGCGCGGAACGTAACATATTGCCATCCCCCCCTACAACAATGGCTAGGTCAGCTTGCTGGCCAATTGTTTCTAACGAGGCGTAATGGCTAACGGGGAATTGGATGTGCTCCGCCAAGCGATCTTCCACTAACACACGAATACCAAGTTTAACAAGCCAATCATAAAGCACTTGATGGGTTTCAATTGCTTCTAACTTACGCGGAAGTCCAATTAGACCAATGCATTTAAATGGTGTTTGCATAAAATATCCTTGTAATTTGTTACATAAACACTATGTATTTTTTCGTGACAGGTCAAAAAATTACATATCAATGTACTGATAAGCTTGTAATCATAAAAATTGTCCCCATAATAACCGTTATTCACTAAGTTTTCGACTACATTATTTGGAGTACCTTATGACAGAACAAGATAAAAATACGTCAGAAAATGAAACTAGCATTGACACACCAGCAGAAGATACCATCGAACAAGAAGTAGCGTCACAGCCAAATCTTGAAGAACAATTAAGCGCAAAAGATGCACGCATTGCAGAGCTTGAGCAAGCCTTACAATTGGCGAAAAAAAATGAAAGCGAAGCTATGATTCGTGCACGGGCTGAAATTGATAATGTTCGTAAACGTGTTGAGCAAGATGTTGATAAAGCACGAAAATTTGCACTAGAAAAATTCTCTAATGAATTATTACCGGTTATTGATAATCTAGAACGCGCTTTAGAATCGACAGACAAAGCTAATCCTGAACATAAAGCTACTGTTGAAGGGTTAGAATTGACATTAAAATCATTCTTAGATACGGTCAAAAAATTTGGTATTGAAGTGATTAATACTGAAGATTCACAATTAAATCCTGATGTACACCAAGCGATAAGCATGGTTGAATCACCAGAACATCAATCAGGCCAAATCGTTAATACCATTCAAAAAGGTTATACCTTAAATGGTCGTTTAATTCGTCCTGCGATGGTCATTGTTGCTAAATAATTTAGTTTAAATCAGTTAACCGCCAACCACTTTGGCGGTTAAGTTTATTTATTCCGTTGCTCTTCGCGGGTAAGCTTTTTCATTTTTTGCTCGATTCGTTGACGTTTTAATGGTGAAAGATAATCAACAAAGAGTTTACCTTTTAAGTGATCCATTTCGTGCTGAATACAGATAGCTAATAGCTCGTCGGCGTCAATTTCATAAGGATTACCATGACGATCAAGCGCTTTGATTCTGATTTTTTCAGCCCTTGGTACAAAACCTCGACAATCAGGTACTGATAGGCAGCCTTCTTCTATACCGGTCTCACCTTCTTGACTGATGACTTCAGGATTGATGATCACATAAACTTGGCTTTTATCTTCTGATACATCAATAACAATAATTTGTTCATGTACATCAACTTGGGTTGCAGCAAGCCCAATACCGTTTTCGTCGTACATGGTTTCGATCATATTATCAATGATCGTTTGTAACTCTGGTGTGAACTGGGTAACAGGTTTAGCAACTTTGCGAAGCCGCTCATCAGGAAAACGTAATACCGGTAAAATAGCCATAAATTATTCGATCTACTCCTCAAATTTCGGGTTTATTCAATCAATTGCTCATTGTAAACATTTATCATACTGATGAATAGTCCTTGTTGGCTATTGCTAGTATTTATCTTATCAATTCAAGATAGTTAAATTATTTAAAATGAGTGCAAAAGGTTATGATGAGTAAATATGAGTTCTTATTGCGAATTTCAATGCTTGGACATGGCAAACAAGCTATTTTTAAAAAAATTGGACAACTTTTTGCAAATGATTTACCTGATAAAATACAAAATGTGACTTTTTTGTTAGATAAGCTGGGCTTATTAGATGTTCAATTAGCGCGTTTTTATGAAACTTCATATCTTCATTTTGAACCAATACTTGAATGGTTAGATTTTCCCAGCTCACAAAAACATCTTATTGCCTATTGTGATAGTGATTATCCGTTGTTGCTCAAACAAATCTGCTCTCCGCCTTTGTTACTGTTTGTTTTAGGTAATCGACAGTTATTACATTCTCCTCAACTGGCTATGGTTGGAAGCCGTGAATTTAGTGAATATGGAGCTCAATGGGGGCGATATTTTGCAAGCGAATTAGCAATTAATGGTTTAACCATAACCAGTGGTTTGGCACTGGGATTAGATGCAATTTGTCATCGTGGTGCACTTGAGGCATCGGGTCGTACAATTGCAGTGTTAGGTAGTGGTTTAGCAAAGATTGCACCAAGATCAAATTTAAACTTAGCAAATGATATTTTGGCAAAAAATGGTGCAATTGTGTCCGAATTTTTACCATTTGAAAAAGCTAGATCGGCTTACTTTCCTCGTCGAAACCGAATTATTAGCGGGTTAAGTTTGGGCACCTTTGTGGTTGAAGCATCAGAAAAAAGTGGCTCTTTAATTACAGCGCGCTATGCTCTTGAACAAAATCGCGATGTATTTGCTTTGCCAGGTGATATTAATAATGAAAACTGTAGCGGAACGCACTATTTAATTAGACAAGGGGCTTACTTAGTTTCTAAACCGGCTGATATTTTAGAGCATTATTGTAATTATTTATCAGTAATAAATAGCTCGCATAATCAGCAGAAAGAAAAACAAAGTCATTCTATTTTATACCCTGACATTTTTGCTGTAATTCATCACCAACCTATTCCAGTTGATATTATTGCTCAGCAAGTGAATATGTCAATTTCGGAAGTGACAAGCAAATTATTAGATATGGAACTAGAGGGATTAATTAAAACGGTAACCGGTGGTTATATTCGTCATCGAGTGGTTTAAAAACAGAGTGTTTTTTGTCAAATAGTTTCAGGGAAGTAGACATTTAAGTATAAAATCCGCCGATACTCGCCGGCGGTATAGACCTTTGTTTATTTATCTTCAATTTCGAGGGCAATTTCAGATAAGATAATACCGGTATTGTCAGCATAGACAAAATCACCTGAAAAGAATGTCACGCCACCAAAATTAACACGAATATCAACTTCACCAACGCCCTGATCATCCGCGCCAACCGGAATAGCGGCTAATGCTTGAATACCAATATCGGCCTCGGCCAGATAATCAACTTGGCGAACGGCGCCATAGACAATAATCCCTTCCCATTGATTTTGAACGGCAATATCTATCAGCTCTGCGTCAATTAATGCTCGACGCACAGAACCACCACCATCAATGACAAGAATTTTACCTGAGCCTTCCGATTGTAAAATTTCGTATAGTAACCCGTTATCTTCAAAACATTTAACTGTTACAGCTTGACCTGAAAATGATGTCACGCCACCAAAATTACTAAATATCGGTTCAACTACGTTAACATCTTCTGGGTAATAATCGCAAAGAATTGAAGTATCAAACTCCATCATCAAGTCTCCTTTTGCTGTGAGGTGTGTAAGTTTGTTTAGTATAACGCTAATACTAAGTAAAATGATATTAAAATTAAATAAACGTGAACTAGCTCAAAATAATCCCCAAACAATAAAGTAAATTAGTCAATAAAGCAAGTTTGACTATCTGTAATAATAAAGGCATCCGCCTTTGTATTTATTAAATTGTAAAACCGCATCAATATGTTTAATAAATAGCAGTAACATTAGTATAAATCGGTCACGTTCCAAATATAGCCATACGGTTTATTGGCAAAATTAAGTATTTACATATAAAGCATTATATTATCTTTGCATTTTATGTTTTACTTATTATGTTACTTTTATGGTTTTACGCTCGATACCTTTTTAAGAATCGTCTTACTCGACCTTCCCGTAATGCTGCAATAAAAAAGCCAAGTGAACCATATATGATCCCCAGTAATAAAATCATAAAAACATTAAATAAATTATCTAGTAAGCCTAATCCCATTTGGTTTACACCAGCAATCATATTAGTTGCCCAAGTTGATGGCAACATTTTGGAAACAATTTGTACCCCAAATGGCATGGCATCAAGTGGCCAAATGGTGCCTGATAGATAAAACACTGGTGTTGTCAAAAATGCAAGTGTGAGATAAATCATTTCAGTTTTACGTAAACACTCTGTCAGTAATTTACTTAAGCCTAACACACCAAGTAACAATGGAAATGTCATAATTAGAATTTCAGGTATATTTGCAAGCTGTCGATAACCAAGAACCCAAGGCCATAAACCAAATAGTACAATGGATAAAAATAACCAGATCGGTATAAGACCACACAAGCTACCCAATATGACAATTTTAGGTGGTTTACCTTGCGGTAATGAGTTTAATGTAATATTAGTGCGTGTTGAAGCAATTAAAAATGAGTGTTGCAATAACATTACTAATAAACCCGGAAAGGTAATAGCGGCAAAACTGACGCCAGGATTATAAAGTGGTTCAGTTTGACCATTTATTGGCGATAAAATAATATTGATCTGTTTATCTGAAAACCCACTATTCCGCATTATCCGAGTATTATATTGAGTTAATATTTGTTGATAGATCCCTTTTATATCGACTTGTATTAAACCATTGGCTAAACGACTTGAAGCATCGCCATATGCAGGTATGGTCACTTCTTCACCATTTAATAACCGCTTTTCAAAATCTCTTGGAATCGTAAATACCGCAAAAAGTCGATGATCATTAATATCATCATAAGCTTGCAGAGAGCTCTCATATATAATGGTCTCTATTTTTGAGCTGGTATTTAAAGAACGAATTAAACTTCGGCTAGTTGGCGTATGATCTTGATCGATTATCGCAACCGGCAAACTGGTAATAGTGCCATTACTGTAAACTAAACTCATCAATGAGACAGACAATAGTAGCAACAACCACATTGGTCTAACTAATAAAAGTAAAAATATTTTTATAAATGAAGACCAAAATATTTTAAGCATCTTGGTTTTTTCCTCTTACTGTGAATGTAGTCGTCTTACTAGACGTTTTCTCACTAACACGGTAATAATTATTGGGTAGACCATTAAAATAACACAGGTTTTTAATACTGAAAGATAACTAGAGTGACGTAAAAACAGATCGAACAGCTTATTAAGAGCATAAGTTAATGGTTCTAATGATGAAATAAACCTTGCAATCCAAGGCATAGACAGTTCAGGCACAACAACACCAGAATAAGTTAACGCAAGTCCAACTAAAATACCGATATAAGTATAAGCATCAATAGGGGTTTTAGTAAAAGTATATAGCAAAATACCAATACTTTGTGCAGCAATCACATAGAAAAATACCACCGTCACCATGGCAAAAGGCGAACCTGATACACGAGCATGAGAAAACAGAACAAGCATCGCAATTTCGAAAATAAGCAGCATAGTAAACCAAATGGTATAAGGTGCTAATTTCCCTAAAACAAAAGGATAATTAGGGCGAGTTCGCTTTGGTAATTGTGCTAATAGATGAATCGTTGTTGTGACAACAAACAGTTGTAGTAAATGCACGACAGCCGAAAATTGCTGAAAGTACATTGAGTTACCACTGGCATTAAACAATCCATCATAATTGAAGTTTACTTTTGCAAGCTTAGGTACCGGTATCCCAATACTAGTTGCCATTGTGCTACGGTATTGGGTATTTAATGCCGCAATTAGGCCTGAATAATCCATAATAGAATATAATCCAGCACTATAATATAACGCATTATAATAAAGCATTGGTGTTGGCTGTCGACCAGCTAATACATCTGCTTCAAAATTCGGTGGAATATAAAAAATGGCATAAATTTTTGCTTTTTGCAAATCACGTTCAGCATCAGCAAGCTGGCTATCATAATTGACCAGATTGGCATGTGCTCCAGCATTAAGATCACGCACGATTTCACGCGATAAAACACTTTTATCATTATCAATATAGCCAACCGGTAGATCAAAAAGTACACCACGATAAAAAATACTGCTAATTAATATAAAAATAATTAGCGGTAAAATCCACATTAACCAATGGAAAGTAAACCGCTTAAATATCACAGGTATTTCAGCATTAAACGCTTCTTTGAAGCGGTACCAAAAATCCCAAATTAGTTGTCTAATTTCCATAGTGTGCTCATACCTGCACGTAAACCTGCAATAGGCGTTGTTGGATAAAGTCTAACTTCAAAGGTTTTTAAATCAAAATCACCGGTAGCTCGTGTTGCACGTTTTGTTGCATAATCACCCATGGGTGCGATATAACGAACTTCAGCTTCAACTTCTTTATTACCAAGAGCAGGCACTTCAAGCTTAACATGATCGCCTTTATGAATATTGGGCATAATGTTTTCACGAAGATTAAATATAAAGTACGCTTTTGGCAGCTGAATTACGGTCAATAATGGACTATTAGCATTAAATAACTCGCCAACTTCGGCTGGTATTGAACCAACCTCACCTTCAACAGGGGCTTTTACTTGTAAATCATCGTATTGAATTTGTAATTGTTTAAGCTGCTCTTCCGCTTCTTTTAATTTAGCATCATAAATTTCACGTTGTTCAATACGATCACCATTTTTGGCTTGATCTAAATTAGCTTGTGCTGATTGAACTTGTTGAAAGGCTGCATCACGCGTTTTTAATGCATTATCTAAGATCGATTGAGAAACATAACCTTTGGCCGAAATCGCTTTATTACGATCATATTCTTTGGATGCATTATCATAAGCAACTTTAGCTTGTTGCAGTAACGCTTCATAGTAGCGAATGCTTTCTTCACGTGTTCCATGTTCAGAAAGCGCAACTTGAGCTCGTGCTTGATCGCAAGCCGCTTGCGCTGCTTTGACTTGTGCTAATAGCTCTGGACTATCAAGCGTTATTAATATATCGCTTGGCTTTACATCATCACCGCGATTGACATGTATCGCCTGCACGCGCCCTTTCGCTTTTGACGAAATACTAACATTAGGTGCATCAACCTCGCCTTGTAATATAAGCTGGCTATTATGTGATCGAATTAGAATTGTCATTGAAATTAAAATAACAATTAACACAATAATAATAAAAATTTTTTTATTCATAAATTTTATATAGCGTGAAATGATTAGATAAGGTCTAAATAGTATAGGATGATGATATGCATTATAGATCCCTCAAACATAAATTGTAACGATTACTGTATTATAAATTATACGAAAAGTGCTTTATTTTAATGAATAAAGAGAAATTTTTAGTTTAAAAAAAAGAATATATCAACACGATCAATAACAAATACGACTATACTCCATTTGAGTTTTAAATAAATTTTAATAATTGTAAAAAATCACTTTAATAGGTTTTATTTATAAATGATATTCGTTAAAAGAAATAGATAAAAACCTACTTATTTAGTATGATATTTACAATTAATTACGATAAGGTTTGAAATTTATGAAAAAAATAATAATTATTGGTGGTGGAGCCGGCGGTTTGGAACTAGCTACAGACCTTGGCGATAAACTAGGAAAAGACAACCAAGCTGACATTACACTGATTGATAAAAATAGTTATCACCTATGGAAACCTTTATTACATGAAGTTGCTACTGGTGTTTTAAATGAGCAAGCTGATAGAATTGATTATGCTTCGCAAGGGCAACAACACAACTTCCAATTTACTCAAGGTACGTTCACTAATCTTAACCGTGAAGAAAAACAAGTTATTGTTGAGAATTTAAATAACGAATCTATTTCTATTCCATATGATATTTTAGTTGTAGCAATAGGTAGTACTTCAAATGATTTTGGTACGCCAGGTGTTAAAGAACATTGTATCTTTTTAGATGACCAAAACGCTGCAATTCGTTTACGTGAAACACTTATTGCAAAATTTGCTAGTTTTTGTTCAATTATTGATAAACATGAAGCAACAACTGAAGATAAAATTCGTATCGCTATTGTTGGTGGTGGTGCAACTGGTGTTGAATTAGCTTCCGAATTACCTCATATGGTTGAAACATTTGGTGCTTGTGGCAAAAATAAAATGTGTTCAGATTTGCTGGATGTATCGGTTATTGAAGCAACTGATCGTATTTTACCTGCGTTACCTGAAAAAACAGCATTAGGTATTACCGAAACATTACAAAAACGTGGCATTCATGTGTTAACCAAGACCATGATAACTAAAGCTGAAAGTGATGGCTTTTATCCTAAAGATGGAGACACCATTAACGCCGATATTATGATCTGGACTGCGGGTGTAAAAGCGCCTGACTATCTAAAAGATATTGCTGGTTTAGAATCAAGCCGTTCTAATCAACTTGTGGTTAAACCAACATTACAAACAACACGCGATGATAATATTTTTGTTATTGGTGATTGTGCTTACGCAATGCAAGATAGCGGAAGAGCTGCTCCCGCTACAGCACAAGCCGCACATCAGATGGCAAAAATCTGTTATGAAAATATTGTTAACATGTTAAATAATAAATCAATGAAATCGTTTAATTATACCGATAATGGAACGATTATTTCTCTGCATGATACCGCACAAGGTGTGGTTAAAATTGCTGGCAAACGAGAAATGAATGTTAAAGGATTTTTTGCTTTAACTATTCATCGCCTGCTCTATCGTATGCATCAAGCAAGCTTGTTGGGTATTTTCAAAACAATTCGATTTGTTAAAGCTAGTAAAGAGATGTATAAAAATAAATTTACGTCTATCTTTACTCATCAAGACTAGTTTCCCATTTGGATAACCACTTATAAAACGCTATTTTATAAGTGGTTATTTTATAATTTATAGTTAAATGGAAATTTAATGCGTTTTATTATATTGTTAATGCTGTCTTTAGTTAGCTTTATTAGTATTGCTAGTTATAAACCTCAAGATAGTGATATTATTTTTCAATCCTAACAATCAAGACAAAGTCTAGCTATTGAACAAGCAACAAACTCGCCATACAGCCATATGGGAATTATTTTTATTAAAAATGGCAAGCCATATGTTTTTGAAGCTGCTAATAAAGTAGTTTATACACCACTCAATAGTTGGATTGCGCGTGGTAAAAATAAAAATTACATCATAAAACGTTTAAAAAATCACAATTTATCCAATAACGAAATTGCTAAATTAAAGCAAGTCGCAAGTAGTTTTAAAGGCAAACCTTATGATATCTGGTTTGGTTGGGATAATAATTATATCTATTTTTCTGAGTTAATCTGGAAAATTTATGATAAAGCACTTAAATTGAAAATTGGTCAATTACAAACTATCAAAGATTTTAATCTTTCATCGCCGGCCGTGAAGAAAAAATTAAAAGAACGCTATGGAAACAAAATTCCTTATCAAGAAACAATCATTTCACCAGTTTCTATTTTCAATTCATCATTTCTGACAACGGTTGACAAACAATGGTGAATTAAAATAATGCTAAACTCTTAACTGGTGCAAAACTTTTACGATATAAATGATTAATACCATGTTCTTTTATTGCCGCTAAATGCGCTTTAGTTGGATAACCTTTATGCTTAGCAAGGCCATATTGTGGATACAGCTTATCAAGCTCAACCATCTCACGATCACGTGTAACTTTAGCCAAAATTGAAGCAGCACTAATCTCTGCTACCAATAAATCGCCCTTAATGACCGCTTGGCTTTGAATACCAAAATCAGGACAACGATTACCATCAACTAATACAAAATTGGGGTTAATAGGTAATCCAGATACAGCACGCTGCATTGCTAGCATAGTGGCATGTAATATATTTAATTTATCGATTTCATCCACTGAAGCGCGAGCAATATTCCACGCTAAAGCATCTTGTTGGATTATGTCAAACAGTTGTTCGCGCTTTTTTTCAGTCAATTTTTTAGAGTCAGTTAAGCCGTTAATTGGCTTGTTTGGATCTAAAATAACAGCAGCAGTAACAACATCGCCACAAAGTGGACCGCGTCCGACTTCATCGACACCAGCAATTAATGTGGCATCAGGATAGGTAAATTCTAACAACAATGCGCATCCTCTAATACATCAAGCACTGCTTTAGCCGCTTGCTCATCGGCATTACAACGGATTTGTTTATGCAAAGATAAAAATGTCTGTTTTAGCTCAGTATTATCACCCTCTAACAAGGGAATAATGTGGTTCGCGATATTTTCAGGTGTGCAATCTTGCTGTAATAACTCTGGAACTAGGGCTTTACCAGCTAAAATGTTAGGTAAAGAGACATAAGGAGTTTTAATTAATTTTTTAGCAAGCCAAAATGTGAAAGGTTTCATTTTATAGCCTACAACCATAGGACATTTAGCTAACATACATTCTAATGCCACAGTACCAGAGGCTAAAATTGCCGCATCGCTAGCAATCATTGCTTCACGGGCATGGCCATCTAATAATTGTATGTCTAGTTTTGGTGTAACTTCGGCTTTAATCTGTTCAAACTCTTTTCGTCTTTTTTCATTCACTAATGGTACAACAATATGTAAGTCAGGATAACGTTGACGTAATAATTGCGCAGCTTCTAAAAAAGGAGTCGATAATAATGTTACTTCTGCATGGCGACTACCGGGTAATAAAGCTAAACAACGGCAAGTTAGTGGCACATCTAATTGTTGACGCATAGCTATTTGATCTGGATTAAGTGGAATATCATCAGCCATCTTATGACCAATAAAGCGGCAAGGCACATCAAATTTATCATAAAAGGTTTTTTCAAACGGTAAAAAAGCTAAAATAAGATTGGTATTACGTTTAATTTTGAAAACTCGTTTTTGCTTCCAAGCCCAAACGGAGGGGCTAACGTAATGAATCGTTTTAATACCGGCTTGTTTTAATTTACCTTCTAGGGAAAGATTGAAATCAGGTGCGTCAATACCAATAAATATATCGGGGTTAAGTTCAATAAGACGTTTACTAATATCTCGGCGAATAGATAAAATACGACGTAATCGCCCCAATACTTCAACAATGCCCATAACCGACAATTCATCCATTTCATACCAAGCCCTACAACCTTCAGCTTGCATTTTAGGACCTGCTATACCAACAAATTCAATGTTGGGATGATGATTTTTTAGCGCACGAATCAATCCCGAGCCAAGAATATCGCCAGAAGTTTCTCCAGCGACTAAGGCAATGGTTAATGGTTTATTGGTCATTAACGGATAATGCCACGCGTTGAACGTGCAAAAAAGTCAACAAAGAGTTGGGCTTCAGGATATTGTTCGGCAATGGTTGCAATTTCAGCTTTAGCTTCGTCCAACGTTAAGCCATTTCGATAAAGGACTTTGTAGCTATTGCGAATCGCCTGTAAGGCATCTTTGCTAAAGCCTCTGCGCTTTAAGCCTTCATAATTTACACCATGAGGAGTTGCATGATTGCCTTGGGCAATAACATAAGGAGGAACGTCTTGCGCAACGCCAGAACAACCACCGACCATAACATGCGATCCAATCACACAAAATTGATGAACAGCAGTCATGCCACCAACAATGACATAATCGTCTAATTGAACATGTCCACCTAAGGTGGCGTTATTTGCTAAAATACAGTGATTACCAATATAACAATCGTGCGCAACGTGAGCATTAATCATCAATAAATTATCACTACCAACACGAGTTAACTCGCCACCTTGAACCGTACCACGGTGAATAGTGACACTTTCGCGAATCATATTGCGATCGCCAATTTCGGTACGCGTTGGCTCTCCACGATATTTTAAATCTTGGTTTACTTCACCAATTGAGACAAATTGATAAATTTGGTTATCTTTACCAATTTTGGTGTGCCCATTGATGACAACGTGCGATTTTAAAAATGTTCCGTCACCAATTTCAACATTTTCACCAATAAAACAAAAAGGACCAATTTTGACGTTATCGCCAATTTTAGCACCTTTTTCAATGACTGAACTTGGGTGTATTTCTGTTGCCATAGTATTTCCTTAAAACAATTTGGAATATGTAAAATACCAAATGTTATTTACGAGCACACATCATTTCGGCTTCGCAAACTAACTTACCATCAACAGTTGCAACACCGTGGAATAGCGCAATGCCACGACGTTCTTTAATATACTCAACGTCTAATACAATTTGATCACCCGGCACAACAGGACGCTTGAAACGTGCCTTGTCAATTGAAGCGAAGTAATAAAGTTGTCCTGGCGACAATTCTTCAATGCTTTTAAATGCCAAAATTCCTGTAGCTTGTGCCATAGCTTCTAAAATTAATACGCCAGGAAAAATCGGTTTATTAGGAAAGTGACCTTGGAAGAATGGTTCATTCACAGTAACATTTTTGATCGCTTTTAATGTTTTACCTTTTTCGTAACTAAGTACGCGATCAACCATTAAAAATGGATAACGATGGGGCAATAAACTGATGATTTCTTCAATATCAAGGGCATTAAGTTCGGTAGTCAAAATAGCTATCCTTATACATTATTTGCTATAAATTTTATACATTATAACTGAGGAAGCCTGTTTCACTCAAGGATGATTTAAATAGCGCGTTTTATTTATTCCATTATATTGATGCTATGTTAATATAACTTAATTAAATAAATGATTTGTAAATACTATATTATCCCATACCAAATCATATATAATAATGAAAATAATTAGTTAAAAAGTTTATAACTTGGAGAAGTAGAATGAAATCATTGATTAAAATGACATTAGTCAGCAGTGCCATTGTATTAGCATTAACTGGGTGTGATGATAAAAAATCAGCTGACACTAATAGTTCCACAACAGTAGCAAATAAAGTTACAATTTCAACTGATGCACAAAAAGAAGCATATGCGTTAGGTTCATCATTTGCAACGTACATGAAGTCAAACTTAGAACAAAATGAAATCAAACCAGACCAAGAGTATTTGATTAGTGGTTTTAATGAGACTTTCCGTGATGCATCGCAACTTTCAAAAGATGATGTTAAAAACATCTTAGATGCATTTGGAAAACGAATTCAAGAAGAAAGCAAAGCGCGTTTTGAAAAGGAAAAAACTGAAAATACAGCAGCAGGTGATAAATTCAGCACAGAATTTGCTAAACAAGATGGCGTACAAAAAACCAAGTCAGGATTACTTTATCAAATCATTAAAGAAGGTTCAGACCGTCATCCAACTGAGCAAGATACTGTTATTGTTCATTATTCAGGCACATTGACGGATGGGCGTAAATTTGATAGTTCTTATGACCGTGGTGAGCCAGCAACCTTTCCACTTAATGCGGTTATCAAAGGTTGGACTGAAGGAATTCAATTGATCGGCGTTGGCGGTAAGATCAAACTGGTTGTGCCACCAGAGTTAGCTTATGGTGATCAAAGTCTTCCAGGACAACAAGATAAAGCAGGCATCCAACCAGCATCAACATTAGTATTTGAAGTTGAGTTGCTTGGCATTGATGGCGATAAAAATGACAATACTCAAGAATCAACACCAGCTCAAAATCAAGAACACGCAGCTGAATAATTTGCTTGATTCATTAAGTTATACTCTTGTTGTTATGGGTCCTGCTTATGGGACCCAATCTGCTTACTGCGCATATCAATTTGCACAAGTTTTACTGTCTAATACGCCACATACGATTAAAAACATCTTTTTTTATGCCGATGGTGTTTATAATGGCAACCGCTATACCGATCCAGCCAGCGATGAATTTGATTTAATTTCTGCGTGGCAAGAATTATCTCAAAAACACGCTTTCACTTTGACGGTTTGTGTAGCAGCAGCACAGCGTCGTGGCATTATCGAAAATAACCTAGCTGATCATTTTCAATTAACTGGCCTTGGTGAATTAAGTGAGTCAATTGCAATGACAGACCGTACTATTCAGTTTTAAGGTTAAGGATTCAAATGAAAAAAGTGGCAATTATTATTAGTACGCCCCCGCATGGAAATGCCAAAGGTCGAGAAGCACTTGATATCGCCTTGGCGACCTCAGCTATTAATCATATTTCTGTTTTTTTTGTCGATGATGGTGTATTTCATTTGTTACCTAATCAGCAACCAGATCAAATTTTAATGCGTGATTATATTGCGACTTTTAATATGCTTGAACTTTATGATGTTGATGATGTGTATGTATGCGAATCTTCACTTAAATCAAGAAATCTAATACAGATACCTCGTAATATCCCAAGTAAAATCATTAATAATGAGTCATTAATGCAATTATTAACTATTCAAGATGTAGTATTGCGCTTCTAATTTTATATTGAAATACACAATCTCACACCACAACAACAAGATTGATCTCTAAACTAAAATCATTCAAATAAATATTAATTTTATTTAACTTTTTATTTTGTTGTTTTTTAAAAAATAATCAATTTTCATAAAAGATGCATTCTAGCGTTGATAGATAGACTAATGAAGTTTTGTTAAGTTTAAATCAAATAAATAACCCACTCCATTTTTTGCTATGCTTAAATAGAGTGGGCTATAATTTCATTAGATTTAGCTTTTATATAACTAAACTAATTTCTTCATTTGATCAGCAATTTTTTCAGCTTGAGTTCCAACAATAATTTGTGCGCCAGTTTTACCTAACTTAATCACTGCCATTGCACCAAGCGCTTTGGCCGCTTGCTCATCAATAAGATCTGAATCATTCACCCCTAAACGTAAACGTGTAATACAAGAATCAATATTGGTTAGATTTTCTTTACCACCAACAGCAACTAAATACTGCTCTGCAAGTTTTGCTGTATCACCAATTGCTTGTTTTTGCTGAGTGTTTTCGGTTGATGAAACTGTGGTATCTTCATCTTCACGACCTGGTGTTTTAAGGTTAAATTTAACAATCACAAAACGGAATGCAACATAGTAAACAATAAAGAACACTAAACCTTGAAGTATAAGCATATACCAATGTACAGCAAGTGGATTACGGCTGGAAAGTAACATATCAACTAAGCCAGCACTAAAGCCAAACCCTGCAATCCATTGCATTGCAGCTGCAATATAAAGTGAGATACCAGCTAAAACAGCATGTAAAACATAAAGTACTGGTGCTACAAACATAAACGCAAATTCTAACGGTTCAGTAACACCGGTAAAAAATGCAGCAAATGAAGCGGCTAACATGATTGAGGCCGTTTTATCTTTATTACCTTTTTTCGCGGTATGGTACATCGCTAATGCCGCGCCAGGTAGACCAAACATCATAACAGGGAAAAATCCAGCTTGGTAACGACCAGTAATACCCACTGTTGCTAATCCATCTTCAATTGATTTTTGCCCACCTAAGAAGTTAGGAATATCATTGATACCCGCAACATCAAACCAAAATACTGAGTTTAAAGCATGGTGTAAACCGACAGGAATAAGTAAACGATTGAAAAATCCATAAATACCTGCACCAACAGAACCTAATTCTTTAATATATTTACCGAACGCAACAAGTGCATCATAGATAGTTGGCCAGATAAAATATAAAACAGCGGATACTAACAACATAACTATTGAGACAATAATAGGGACCAGTCTTTTTCCACTGAAAAATGATAGCGCTTTATGTAATTCAACCTGACTAAAACGATTATAAAGTTCGGCGGCAATAATACCAACAAGAATACCGATAAATTGGTTATTTATTTTTTTGTATGCAGCAGGGACTTGGCCTAGCCAGTCATCTGCTTTTGTATCAATACCATTAAATAGTGCAATCGAGCTAGGAGAAAGTAAAGTTGTAACCACTAAAAAACCGACTAAACCAGCAAGTGCGGCTGCACCATCTTTATCTTTAGACATACCGTAAGCCACACCAATAGCAAAAAGTATAGGCATATTATCAATAATTGCGCCACCCGATTTAATTAAAAACGCAGCAATAATATTATTTTGTCCCCAACCATTAGGGTCGATCCAATACCCTATTCCGAGTAGTATTGCGGCTGCGGGTAGTACTGCGACAGGCACCATCAGTGAGCGCCCGATACGTTGCATATAAGCTAAAATTCCCATAAGTTAACCTCATATATTTTTAAGGGCATATAAAAAATGTCATAAAATTTTACATTTTTAAACGATGATAAGTAAGACTTCTTTATTTCACTCTATATTATTTTACTTCGCAAATTAATTATTACTTTTTTGTGACAAAAATCACTATATTTTTTGATTAATTGTCTTAATATAGTACAATTAATCCAACATATTTTACTTTTAAAAAAAAAGAATTTATTTAATTATATCAAAAGAGGTGATATCTCATGAGACTTATTCCTTTAGACAATGCACAAGAAGTCGGTGCTTGGGTTGCACAGCGTATTGTGAATAAAATTAACCAATTTAAACCGACAGCAGATCGACCATTTTTACTAGGTCTACCAACCGGCAGCTCGCCGTTAGTCATGTATCAACAATTAATCAAACATTATAAAGCCGGTCATGTTAGCTTTAAACATGTAGTAACGTTTAATATGGATGAATATGTTGGTTTGCCAGAAGATCATCCGCAAAGTTATCACACATTTATGTACGAAAATTTCTTTAATCATATTGATATTGATAAAAACAACATCCATATATTAAATGGTAATGCGCCAGATATTGATGAAGAATGTCGTCAATATGAAGCGAAGATCAAAGCTTATGGCAAAATCAATATTTTTGTAGGTGGTGTTGGTCAAGATGGACATATCGCATTTAATGAACCAGGATCTTCGCTTTGCTCTCGCACTCGCATCAAAACATTAACTGAAGATACACGCATTGCTAATTCTCGCTTTTTTGATAATGATGTTAATCAAGTACCAAAACATGCGCTAACTATCGGTGTTGCCACTTTAATGGATGCTCAGGAAGTGATTTTATTAGTTTGTGGTCATAACAAAAGTTTAGCGTTACAAGCTGGTGTTGAAGGTAGTGTTAATCATCTTTGGACAGTGACTGCACTACAAATGCATCGAGCTTCAATCATTGTTTGTGATGAACCAAGTACTGATGATCTTAAAGTGAAAACATTAAAATATTTTAAACAAATGGAAGCTGATAATCTTAAAGTGACCGTTTTATAAAGGATAAATCAATGTACGCATTAACAAATTGTCGTATTTATACAGGTTATGAAATTCTTGAAAATCACGCCGTTATTATCAACGGCGGCAAAATCGCTAAAATCTGTAAACAAGACGAACTAACCCCAGATATCAAAATTGAAAATTTACAAGGTGCAATAGTTGCACCTGGATTTATTGATATCCAAGTCAATGGCTGTGGTGGGGTGCAATTTAATGAAACGCTTGATGCCCTAAGTATTGAAACATTAGAAGCAATGCAAGCAACAAATCTAACTTATGGATGTACGAGTTATTTACCGACTTTAATTACATCAACTGATGAATTTATGATAAAGGCGGTTAAAGTGATGCGTGAATATTTAGCTACGCATGCCAATCAAGCACTTGGTTTGCATCTTGAAGGTCCTTATATCAGTCCGGAGAAGAAAGGCATCCACGACGAAAATATTATTCGTCAACCTTCACAAGAAATGATTGATTTTCTTTGTGAAAATGCAGATGTAATAAAAATTATCACATTAGCTCCTGAAAGAGTCGACAGCCATTTTATCAAACAGCTGGTTAATGCTGGGATTCATGTATCAGTTGGCCATTCCAATGGTCACTATGATGATTGTCGCCGTGGATTTAACGATGGTATTCGTTTAGGAACACACCTATTTAATGCCATGCCTTATATTTCTGGACGCGAACCGGGTGTAGTTGGTGCAATTTATGATGAGCCAGAAGTTTATGTTGGTATTATTGCCGATGGTCAACATGTGAGCTGGGCAAATATCCGCAACAGCCATAAAATCAAACAAGATCACTTAATTTTAGTTACCGATGCAATGTTACTTGCTGGCTCTAATTTATCATCAGCTGTATTTGCGGGTAAAACCATTTATTACAAAGATGGACGATGTGTTGATGAAAACGGCACATTAGGTGGTTCGTCCTTAACCATGATCGACGCGGTAAAAAATGCCGTCGAATATGTAGGTATTGCTTTAGATGAAGCATTAAGAATGGCAACACTTTATCCCGCCAAAGCAATCGGTGTAGATAAAGATCTTGGCAGTATTACTGAAGGTAAAATTGCCAACTTAGTTATTTTTAATCGTGATTTTACGGTCACTAAAACCATTGTAAATGGAGAAATACATCATTAGAATGCAGATAGTTAATAAAAATATTGAGATATAATATGTTATTTAATTATCTGAATTTAGTTGGGAATGCTGAACTAATTAAACAACTTAACTATGCAATGATCTACCGTTTAATTGTTCAGCAAGCTCCTATTTCTCGTATACAACTGGCTGAAATTAGTCAATTAGCACCAGCCAGTATCACAAAAATTACTCGGCAATTATTAAAAAATAAGCTAATTAAAGAAATTGATGCCCAGCAATCAACAGGTGGTCGACCTGCGGTTTCCATTGAAGCTAAATTTGGACATTACCAAGCCATTGCGGTGCAATTAAGCCGCTTTCATGTCACTATTGAACTTTTTGACTTAGGATCTAAATGCCTAATCTCCAAAAGATATCCTTTGACTCATTTTACCGAACAGCAAGTACAAGCATATTTAATCACATTAATTGAAGAATTCATTGAGAAAAATAGAAAAAAAATAAAGCAGTTAATTGCAATATCCATTGTACTTCCGGGCTTAATTGATTCGGTCAATGGCATTGTCCGCTATACACCGCATATTCAAGTGAAAGAGTGGGCTCTAGCTGAAGTACTACAAAAACAATTCAATGTATCTATTTTTGTTGGGAATGATATCCAAAGCTTAGCATTAGCTGAAAGTTATTTTGGAACGACACAGCATGTTGATGACTCCATTTTAATCCGTGTACACCGTGGTGTAGGCTCTGGCGTTATTGTTAATCAACAATTGCTGACAAATCACAATCAAAGCGCTTGCGAAGTTGGTCACATTCAAGTTGATGCATTAGGCGAACGATGCCATTGTGGTAACTTTGGTTGTTTAGAAAACCGTGTAGTCAATAAAGCTATTGAAAACCGAGCGAAACAGATGATTGAGCAAGGCTATAGATCAAGATTAACAATAGATCACTGCGATATTAACCATATCTGTCAATATGCTAATCAAGGAGATGAGCTAGCGATAAAACTAGTCAAAGATGCGGGTGAAAACCTTGGCAGGGCAGTTGCAATTATGGTTAACATCTTCAATCCACAACGAATCGTATTAGCCGGTGAACTCACCAGGTCACCAGAAATACTATTAAATGCAGTCAATAGCGCATTAAATACTCAAAGCTTAGAAGGTTTACGAAAAAATCTGACTATTACTTGCTCATCACTTAACGATAGATCAGCGATTGGCGCATTTGCATTAGTACAGCAAGCTTTATTTAATGGCTCATTATTAATGACATTGTTGGACGATAAAGAACAGTAATCGATCATAATAAATAATAAAGCCCGACCAATCGGGCTTTGCCATTTTATGTTTAATTTAGGCTAAAATGCGTAACATTCTTCGTAATGGTTCAGCCGCGCCCCATAATAATTGGTCACCAACAGTAAAGGCAGATAAATAATCTTTACCCATATTAAGTTTACGTAATCGACCAACTGGTGTGGTTAAGGTACCTGTTACTGCGGCTGGTGTCAGCTCTCGCATGGAAATATCACGATCATTCTGCACGACTTTTACCCAATCATTATGAGCAGCAAGCAGTTTTTCAATTTCAGACACACTGATATCTTTTTTCAACTTAATAGTAAAAGCTTGGCTATGACAACGTAGTGCACCAATACGAACACAAAGTCCATCAACTGGAATAATTTGGCTGGTACCTAAGATTTTGTTGGTCTCAGCTTGTCCTTTCCATTCCTCTTTGCTTTGACCATTATCAAGCGCCTTATCGATCCAAGGAATTAAACTTCCTGCTAACGGTACACCAAAATTATCGATTGGTAAGCTACCATCACGCATTTTTTGGGTCACTTTTCTCTCAATATCTAAAATAGAAGAATGCGGATTTTGTAACTCTTTGGCAACCTCAGCATTTAGCATCCCCATTTGAGTAAGCAGTTCACGCATATGGCGCGCACCACCACCTGAAGCAGCTTGATAAGTTGAAACCGAAACCCAATCAATAAGGTTTTCAGCAAATAAACCACCAAGAGACATTAACATTAAGCTCACAGTACAGTTACCACCAACAAAAGTTTTAATACCTTTATCTAAAGCAGCATGAATGTTAGCTTTGTTCACAGGATCGAGCACAATGATTGCATCATCTTCCATACGTAATGTTGATGCCGCATCGATCCAATAACCTTGCCAACCCGTTGCACGTAATTTTGAATAAATCTCGGAGGTATAATCGCCACCTTGGCAAGTAACAATAATATCTAACGCTTTTAATGCATCAATATTATCTGCACTTTGCAATGTGCCTGTTTTACCGCCAAAAGTGGGAGCTACTTGACCTGCTTGAGAGGTAGAAAAGAAAACAGGATTGATATAATCAAAATCATGTTCTTCAACCATACGTTGCATAAGAACAGACCCCACCATTCCACGCCAACCTACAAAACCAACATTTTTCATAATTTATTCCCAATACCTAGAGGTTATATAAAGAGATATTTTTATCTATTAAAACAAAATATCACCATAAAACAAGTCAGATAAGAATTATTTTTGTAGGCAGGGATATAATAACATGGTGTTATATATTGAAAGAGAAAACAATTACAATAACTAACAGAAAAAATGAATCATCATCTGCAACCAAATACCACTTCTAGATAATACATTCACTACTTTAACAACTTGATTCATTTTATATTTATTGAAATGATTTGGTTACTAGTTGATTTATTTGTAACAACTTATATGTACCTAACGTATTTCTTGGTTGGGTAATTCCTACACATGAAGATATAAGCATTATTGCTGATTAAATTATTTATAGAACCATTTATTATAAAATTTGGTGACAGAATTAACTATCATCTTTAAATTAGCAAATACACCAAATATAGGATGAGATCTATGTTTTGTATTTAAATTTACGCGCAGCTTGACTGCGTAATGCTAGTGCTTCAACAACCGACTTACTATTCTTTCTAAAACAACATATTCCTCATCAAGAATATCATGGTCTAAACTTGGGACTCCTAAACGTACTTTTATGAGCCAATAGAGATGGCATTGGTTAAGGCATAATTCCCCAATTGTTGTTTAAAGTCACAACTAAATTTTTTGACAACAATATGTGCTGCTATGATTTTTATTTATACTATAGCGATCATCTTTCTCCTCTTTTTGGCAAGGAGAAATAAGTTGCCATCTGATTCCAATAAGATGAAACGGTATAGAATCCAGAATAATTTTTACAAGCAGAAGACTAAAATAAAAGCAAAACGGTCAAAAATGTGTGTCGAGAGCAAAACATACGTTAGCATAAAAAACTAAGGCAAAGCGAATTGCAACTAGCTGATAACCGAAACAGTCAGGGAAATGAATAATAAGCAACACCAATGATGAAAAGAGGAGGCTATCTGAATTTTTGATAGAAGATAATAAAAAAGCCCACTTGGATAAGTAGGCTTTTTTATTGAAATTTGGTCGGCGAGAGAGGATTCGAACCTCCGACCCACTGGTCCCAAACCAGTTGCGCTACCAAGCTGCGCTACTCGCCGTTAGATGCTCTTTGCGTTCTATAAATGGGGTGGCTAATGGGATTCGAACCCACGACAACTGGAATCACAATCCAGGGCTCTACCAACTGAGCTATAGCCACCATAGAAGCAGGACGAAATATTACGCATAAAAAATAACATTGTCCAGCAGAATTTTAAAAAAACTCACTGATTGATTATATAAGAAGCGCTAAAAGTATAAAATTTGACAACTTTCAATTCACTCTTTAGTAAAGGCACTTTTGGCTGAAATACTGATTTCTTTGTTGGATCGATTATTGTTAGCAATTTTAACACGCCCAAATCAATGAGTTGCTAGCAATCCCTTTTTAGCATAATGTTTTGGTACTTTAAGTTCAACATTAGCACATCAGTAACTACGCCTGTAAGCTATGGCTGTTCACATATACCTTAGATTCTAAAGATAATGGGCATGCTTTTTTATTAAATTAGGAAAACATAAGCATTTTTTAATGGTCAGTTTTAGCTATTTGGCGGTAACAGAAGCAGAAAAGACAACAATATTGGTTTTGTCAATCCTAAAGCCTGTAAGACGTCAAACTTCAGCAAATTTATTCTTTCCTAATTACTTGTGGTTTTATTTTTTATCTCCATATTCTATCCATAAAGTAGATATTTGATGATGAAACATTAACATATTACTTTATTATACCTTAGCAGAGAATTGAATGATGTAATTGCAGAATAAACAATCAATTCTACTTATATTCTTGGGTTAGAACATATGCTACAACATATAGCTAACCTAAAACTTTTTTACATTATTAATAACAGTAAATTAAAACATCAGGGATCGTTCAAAATATGTAATATTTTAGTAAAAGAACCTGACTTTTTTTTTATTATTGCAATAATGTAAAAATCTAAATTAAATAACAATGGCGATTGCGATTATGATAAATATTTTATTAATTGATGATGATATTGAACTATCACAAATGCTTAGCGAATATTTGACTAATGAAGGTTTTAATATCAAAAGTGTTTATTTAGGTAAAGATGGTATTGATGAAGCATTATCAGGAAAATATCGTGCCGCAATTTTAGATGTCATGTTACCCGATATTAATGGCATTGATGTTCTTAAAAGCATACGACAACAATGTAATATGCCAGTTATTATGTTAACAGCCAAAGGCGACAATATTGATCGTGTATTGGGGTTAGAATTAGGGGCGGATGATTATATCCCTAAACCATGTTATCCTCGAGAATTATTAGCCAGATTACGTGCTGTTTTACGTCGTTTTGATGAACGTTCAGTTGAAATGGTTGATGATAAAAAATATCATTTTAATGGTTTAACTTTAGATCTACCACAACGCTTATGTACTTGGAATGGACAAGTCATTGATTTGACATCAACCGAGTTTAATTTATTAGTCTTATTGGTAAAACATAGTGAGCGAGTGGTGACTAAAGAAGAGTTATCGGAAATCGGGCTTGGTCGAGCACGAGAACTTTACGACCGCAGTGTCGATGTTCATATTAGTAATATTCGTCAAAAATTACATCAAATAGCACAAAATGATGTAACGATTGAAACAATTAGAGCGGTCGGTTACCGTATCCGTTAACGACCAATAGGCTTTTAGTATGAATCGTCGATTATTTTGGAAAATACTCATTATATTTTGGGTTATTTTTTATCTCACCTTCCAATTAACTTGGATTGCATTTTCGATTTATGTAGAAAATAAAAATCAAAGATTCCTCAATCATATGCCGACAAAAGTCGATATGATTGCTCAGTTATTGCATGTGGCAGGTGAAGATGAAACACTTAATTTTATAGCGCATTTGCCCGAACAAGAAAGGGCTTTATTATCAATAAAATTAGTTTCCCCAATAAATGAGCAAGTCAATATACTGACTGATGAATTAGAAACGCCAACATATGTTTATCAACGTATGGCAGCAGCGCCTGACGGAACGCTTTATTCTGTTTCATTTAAAGAAGATAAGGACGATCATACTAAAAAAACATTGTTCAATATGCCAATGCCAATAGTGTTAATGGGAATATGTGTTGGACTTGTCTTTAGTCTTTTTTTAGCATGGAATTTAACCAGACCTATGAGACTATTAAGACAAGGTTTTTTCAGGGTCTCTCAAGGCGATCTTTCTGTCCGATTATTCAATAAATTAAAACCTCGCCGCGATGAGTTGAGTGAACTCGGTAAAGATTTTGATATGATGGTTGAACAACTTAATATATTGATATCTGATCGCCAATCTCTCCTTCATGACGTCTCTCATGAGCTCAGAACGCCACTTGCTCGTTTACAGCTAGCAATTGGGCTTGCTCAACAAAATAAACAAAACATTGATACGGCTTTGGCTAGGATAGAGTTAGAATCACAACGATTAGATCAGCTAATTGGTGAGATTCTAAATTATTCTCGAGCCGAAATGAATAATCGCACCGATGAATATTTTGACTTAAAAGATTTAATAAGTGTAGTTATCAATGATGCTAACTATGAGGCGAATCACCAGTTAATTGATGTACATTTTATTTCATCACCAATTACTCATTCAATTGTTAAAGGCAATTCAGAACAAATACGCCGTGCTATTGAAAATATTATCCGTAATGCTATTCGCTTTTCACAGGCAGGACAAGCAGTAGAAGTTTCATTAAAAGAAACAGGCAAGTATTTGCAAATTGAAGTAAAAGATCGTGGACCTGGTGTTGAAGCTAATAAACTATCCAGTATTTTTGAACCGTTTGTTCGTATTCAGTCTCCGCAATTAGGCAAAGGTTATGGGTTAGGGTTAGCAATAGCCAGAAAGACTGTCATTATGCATAACGGTACTATCCAAGCAACTAATCGCGATGGTGGTGGTCTTATTGTAACAATAAGTTTGCCATATTGGAGAAAACTTCAATAATAAAAACATGTTAATAACAATCAGTATTAACCGTTAACACATACTCTTTAACTAGGTTTTCTAACTTGATTTTATCGTGACCTGTAAAAGTTAAGGCTTTCATGATAGCATTTGGATCGCTTTCTAATATAGCTTTATATTGTGCGATATATTGGCTAGCGATCGATTTGTATGACCAATGCCATTCTTCAGGTTGATATCCTCCTTTTCTTCCATCATTAAATGCTTGGCAAAATCCATATTTGGGAAGATTTTCTTGAAGCCACTTATAAAGAATTACGCCTTTTTTATCATTTCTAAAATATTCAGAAGAAACACTCGTAATATCGATATCAGTACCCCAATGATGGCGAGAAGTACCTGGCATGGATGAGTATTTTAAAATCTGTTTCGCAATTTTTTGCGGATCATTGAGCTTAGCAAACAATGCATCCCATTTCCGTTGCCAAATTCCATTTTGGTAAGTGTAATTTCGCGTTGCACTTACTACAACAAAAGGAATATCTGGGTGAACTTTTTTAAAGTCATTATAAGCCTTTATAAGTTGTCTAGTTGGCTCTTTCTGCAGGTACATTCCTTTTTTATTAACAGGCAGTATGGTTGAGTCCAAGGCGATAAAGTTATCGTCTTTTTTTTCATCAAACTGTCCAATCAGTTTATTTAATGGGATTTGTTTTGCCATAGTAAAAGTAGAAAATAGAAGTAACGCTAAGTTTAAAGCCAAACTACCAGTTTTTTTAAATATTATGGATTTTATCATCTTTTAGCATTACCAATATTCTATTAGCCAGATTAAGTTAAAAACAGTATAATCTTTTTCCTAAAAATTGAAATAGCCATAATGTGTAAAAACGAGGCCTTATGTTAACACCATCTACATCCAACACGTCTATTAATTGTTCAGGCGTTACAAATACAATGAATCTTAATACAACTAATCACACAAACGAAAAAATAAATTTACTCAATTTTACACGCCAACAATTAAGAGAGTTTTTTATATCACTTGGCGAAAAGCCATTTCGAGCCGATCAAGTGATGAAATGGATCTATCATTTTGGGATAGATGATTTTGATCAAATGACCGATATCAATAAAAAGTTACGTGAGCAACTAAAAACTTTAGCTGAAATTAAAGCACCGATGATTGCAATGGAGCAACGCTCATCAGACGGCACAATTAAATGGGCGCTTGATGTTGGAAACAATCAAATGATTGAGTCTGTTTATATTCCTGAGCGTGATCGTGCAACATTATGTGTTTCATCACAAGTTGGCTGTGCATTAGCGTGTAAATTTTGTTCCACAGCACAACAAGGATTTAATCGAAATTTAACCGTCTCTGAAATTATTGGTCAAGTGTGGCGGGCGTCAAATGCTATTGGTGTAACCGGTAAACTGGCTGATAGACCTATCACCAATGTCGTTATGATGGGAATGGGAGAGCCACTACTTAATTTATCTAATGTGGCACCAGCTATGGAAATCATGTTAGATGATTTTGGTTATGGTTTATCAAAAAGACGTGTCACACTATCAACGTCAGGAGTTGTTCCCGCTTTAGATAAACTAGCTGGTATGATTGATGTAGCATTAGCAATCTCGCTCCATGCGCCAAATGATACTATTCGCAGTGAAATTATGCCAATAAATGAAAAGTATAACATGGCAATGCTACGAGATTCTATTTTACGCTATCTTTCTACTTCAAATGCCAATCATGGTAAAGTAACAATTGAATATGTATTACTTAATCAAATTAACGATGGCGTTGAGCATGCGCACGAGCTGGCAAAATTTCTTAAAGATGTACCTAGTAAAATTAATTTAATTCCTTGGAATCCATTCCCTGGAGCACCGTATGCTCGCTGCTCTAATACACGCATTGACCGTTTTATGAAAACACTGATGGCATACGGTTTTACAGTAATTGTTCGTAAGACACGTGGTGATGATATTGATGCAGCATGTGGACAATTGGCTGGCGAGGTTGTTGACCGTACCAAAAGAACACTTTATAAAAAACAAAATCTAGTTCAGCAAACAATATAAAGATAACTCTTTATAAAGGAAGAATAGATGCAAAAATCGTTAATTATATCTAGCTGTTTTTTGATGGTGATACTATCGGGCTGTCAAATGAAAAACAGCAATGAGTTTGATCCAGAAAAGGCAGCTTTAGCTAGAATGCGACTTGGATTAGGTTATCTTGCTAAAGCAAATGAATCAGCAGAAAATATCAAAGCAGCACATTATAATCTAAAATTAGCGGCACAATATTCCCCAAATAATTCTCAAGTTATGTTAGCTATGGCAATGTTTGATCAGCATGTTGGTGAATACAACGAAGCCGAAATAATTTACAAACGTATTACGCAAATGCAACCAGGTAATGGATTATATCATGTGCATTATGGTTCTTTTTTATGTGGTCGGGATCGTTATCAAGAAGCACAGCAGCAATTTCAGCAAAGCCTTGATTTAGATCGCCACCGTTGGAAAGCCGATGCTTATGAGCAATATGGCTATTGCGCTATCCAAAATAAAGATAAAAAAACAGCTGACTTAATGTTTAACCTACTTTTTCAATATGATGCAAACCGTCGAGATAGCGTCAAACAAACAGCTGAACTATATCAAAGTAAAGGCGATATTAAAGTCGCAAATTATTTATTTTCAGTAACAAAAAATAAATCATAACAAATTATTATTTAATAATAATTAAATTAATATAATGTAAAGCAAGAGTATATGTCATGAGTTTTTGGGCTATTTTGTTGTTAGCACTGGCTATGTCAACCGATGCCTTTGCTGTCGCTGTATGTCGTGGAGTTACGCTTAAATCAACCCGATTTTTAGGGGCACTCAAAGTCGGTATTTTATTTGGTTTTGTCGAAGCTATTACGCCATTACTGGGTTGGTTAATTGGTTATATTGCACTGCAATATATCGAACAATGGGACCATTGGGTTGTTTTTGCTGTCATGTTATTTTTGGGTATTAACATGATTTACAGTAGTTTTAAAAATTCTGATGAAGATTGCCAAGATGATAATGGAGACTCATCAAAAAAATCTTCTTTAATATTAATTTTTACAGCAATATCAACCAGTATTGATGCATTTGCTGTTGGGATTGGACTGGCATTAGCAAGCGTCAATATCTTTTTTGCTGCAACAATGATTGGGATAGCAACCTGTTTAATGGTTACCATTGGGCTATTGGTAGGCAATAAATTAGGATGTTTAATTGGAAAGCGAGCAGAATTTTTAGGTGGCTTGGTACTTATTCTGATTGGTATAATTACACTTTATCAACACCTATCCAATTAACCTTTTCTGACTTTCATCTAGCATAATACCCCTTGATTTTTTAAAGGGGGAATTATCATAACAATATACTCTAACATTGAGATACGCAACGGGTAACATTGGAACCAATTTTGGTAATTTTCCATAAACCGTTACCACCTAAAGGTAACAGTTTATGAAAAGCACTTCTATTTGTCCTTTTTAAATTTTACAAAATGTCATATCAAAACTATGTGTATCTTGATTATAAACTGCTTTGAATGTGCCTTTATCATGATGGTTTTATAAATTGAGTAATCATTTGTTAACGATTAAGTTGCAAATCTTTACTGGCTAACATGACCATTTTTTTATTTTGTAGAATTTCTATATCAATTTATATTTTATATCTATCAATTAAATTTTATATTTTTATTTAGCTTTAACTAATAGTTCTCGGAAGGGGGAAATTATGAAAAAGCCATCTGCATCAGCGGATGGCTTAAGTTGATTTGTATCGGTTGGATTATCGCCGAAAATTACATCATTCCGCCCATACCACCCATGCCGCCCATACCACCAGCAGCACCTAAATCAGCTTTATCATCTTTAGGTAAATCTGTCACCATACATTCAGTAGTAATCATAAGACCAGCAACAGATGCAGCATATTGTAATGCGCTACGAGTTACTTTAGTTGGATCTAAAATACCCATTGCAATCATGTCGCCATACTCTTCAGTCGCAGCATTATAACCGTAGTTACCTTGACCACCTTTAACTGCATTGATAACAACAGATGCTTCTTCACCACAGTTAGTCACGATTTGGCGTAATGGTGCTTCCATTGCACGAAGTGCAACTTTGATACCAACGTTTTGATCTTCATTCGCGCCTTTAAGTTCTGCAATTGCCGACGCAGCACGAACAAGAGCAACACCACCACCAGCAACAACACCTTCTTCAACAGCTGCACGAGTTGCATGTAAAGCATCTTCTACGCGAGCTTTCTTCTCTTTCATTTCAACTTCAGTTGCAGCACCCACTTTAATGACAGCAACACCACCAGCAAGTTTGGCAACGCGTTCTTGAAGTTTTTCTTTATCATAATCAGAAGTTGATTCTTCGATTTGTTTACGGATTTGCTCAACACGAGCAGAGATTAAAGACTCTTCACCAACGCCATCAATAATTGTAGTATTGTCTTTATTGATAACAACACGTTTGGCTTGACCTAAATCTTCAAGTGTTGCTTTTTCAAGTTCTAAACCGATTTCTTCTGAAATAACAGTACCAGCAGTTAAGATAGCAATATCTTGTAACATTGCTTTACGACGATCACCAAAACCAGGTGCTTTTACCGCAGCAACTTTAACAATACCACGCATAGTATTAACAACTAATGTTGCTAATGCTTCACCTTCAACATCCTCTGCGATAATTAATAAAGATTTACCTGCTTTAGCTACAGCCTCTAAAACTGGTAATAATTCACGAATGTTAGAGATTTTTTTGTCTACTAATAAGATATAAGGGCTTTCTAATTCAACAGTTGCCGTTTCTGGTTTGTTGATAAAGTATGGAGATAAATAACCACGATCAAATTGCATACCTTCAACAACATCAAGCTCATCTTGTAAGCCTGTACCATCTTCAACGGTGATGACACCTTCTTTACCTACTTTTTCCATTGCTTGCGCAATTAAAGTACCAACAGTTTCATCCGAGTTCGCAGAAATTGTACCAACTTGTGCAATAGCTCTAGAATCGGCACATGGCGCAGATAATTTTTTAAGTTCTTCAACCGCAGCAACAACCGCTTTATCAATACCACGTTTTAAATCCATTGGATTCATACCCGCAGCAACAGCTTTTAAACCTTCATTAACAATTGCTTGAGCAAGCACGGTTGCAGTAGTTGTACCATCACCCGCTGCATCATTCGCTTTAGAAGCGACTTCTTTCACCATTTGTGCGCCCATGTTTTCGAATTTATCTTCTAATTCGATTTCGCGAGCAACAGAAACACCGTCTTTAGTAATTGTTGGTGCACCAAATGATTTATCTAATACTACATTACGTCCTTTTGGGCCTAAAGTCACTTTAACTGCATCAGCTAATACATTAACGCCTTGAAGCATTTTGATGCGAGCATCATTACCAAATTTTACATCTTTAGCTGCCATCTTCGTATTTCTCCTAAATTCTGTCTATAAGTTTAATTATTTGCTGGTTATGCTTGAACAATAGCTAGAATATCGCTTTCTGATAAGATAAGCACTTCTTCATTATCGATTTTTTCTGTTTTAACGCCATATCCTTCATTAAAAATTACGATATCACCAACTTTAACATCTAACGGCTGAACTTGGCCATTTTCTAAAATGCGACCATTACCAACAGCTAAAACTTCACCACGTGTTGATTTACCAGCTGCTGAACCAGTTAAAACAATACCACCAGCTGATTTTGATTCTACTTCTTTGCGTTTAATGATCACACGATCATGCAATGGACGAATTTTCATTAGTTATCTCCTAGCACTAATTTTTAAATAGACAATTATTAAAAATAAATCATAAAATTACGATTTTATAATATAGTCCACTTTACATGGGGACTATTTTAAAATCTTCAAGAGGAAAAAATTAAAAAAAATTCCAGTTGATTATTTATTCATCATCCTTACGTTTAAACTCTCCCTCAATAATATCCTCATTTTGGTAACGTGTTTGTGATGATGCAAATATTGATTTAATAGGCATTTTTTTAACAATAAATTTAACAATATGTTCTTGAACATTGGGTATTAATAAAATTGCACCTAAGATATCCGTCAAAAAACCCGGGATAAGCAATAAAAAACCAGCAAAAAGCAAGGCTACACTTTTAATGATTTCATTTTTAGAACTTTGGTTATTTGCTATCTTTTGTTGCATAATACTAAGATTCTTTAAGCCTTGAGATTTAACTAATGAAAAACCAAGAATAGACGTTGCAATAATACAAATTAAAGCAAGGAAAACCCCCATTGTATTTGCAACTGTTATGAAAAAGCTAACCTCAAAATAAACATAAATAAAAAAAATAATAAAACCAATAAATCGCATATAACAATTCCTATAAGCATAGAGACATATTATTAGAAACTAGCTATTAATATGAAGATGATTAGCTATTTTTCAACCAAACGATATGTTTTTTTCAAAATATCTTACAAAAGGGATTGACTGATAATCACGAATCGTGTTTAATGTGCATCCATTGTTGCCCGGATAGCTCAGTCGGTAGAGCAGGGGATTGAAAATCCCCGTGTCCGTGGTTCGATTCCGCGTCCGGGCACCAATCACCAAATTCTAAGACCTGCTTCTAGCAGGTTTTTTTATGTCTGCCTTTCACCTTGTTTCACTACTCAACCGAATTCAACAGGAATTACCCCAAATCAAGTGGAAAATCGGATACAAACCCGGATACATTTGGTTCGATAATGGCGTGTATCCATAAAATGGCTTTAAAGATTGTTTATAAAAGTAATTATAGGAAACTATTGCTCTTAATGAATATATTCAATCTGTAGCAGATTTAATTAACTTTGCTTTCAATACTTACGTAATATCAGCTACAAATATGATTTAGATGATAATACTACTATAAGGCTTACTTAAATCTTATAACAATTACTTTTTTAGTTTTCCATTGTTTTACCTTAATGCATAAATTTTGTGAACTATTTCACAAAAATAATGTAATATTTGCAATATAAATTTATTTATTACATTCAGATAGTGTGAATATTCAAGAGTTAATACAAAAAATCACCGATATCACCATTTGGAAAAAAGGGGATCAACGAGCACCCCATAAACCATTATTGCTTCTATATGTACTATCACAATATAGACAAGGTCACAAGCGTTTATTTAATTATGGGACGGAAATTGAAACCCCGCTTTTTGATTTATTAAATCGCTTTGGGCCACAGGGAAATCATCATTATCCAAATATGCCTTTTTGGCGTTTACAAAGAGATGGCTTTTGGCAATTGACTAATATTGAAAATTGCATTAATAACAATAAACCGAGTAAAGAGCCAACCAGCAAGCAACTTACATCATGCCAAGTTTATGGTGGATTTGATGAACCAACCTACCAATATCTAACAAAACATCCTCTTGTTATTAATCAATTGGCTAAAAAGATTTTAAATCAGCACTTTCCCGAAAGTGTTCAGGAAAATTTAATCAATCAACTTGAATTTGATTTTACTGATTTTTACCGTCAACGAGATCCAAAGTTTAGACAGTTGGTGTTACGGGCTTACAACTATCAATGTGCTATCTGTGGTTACGATTTAAGGCATGACTCAGTTTCAATTGGTCTTGAAGCTGCCCATGTTAAATGGAAACAACATGGAGGGCCTTGTATTGTAAATAATGGTTTAGCTCTTTGTTCATTACATCACTCCGCTTTTGATATGGGCGTAATAGGTCTAAATAGTGACCTAAAAATCAAAATATCCAACGGTGCTAATGGTAATCAAATGGTAGAAAAGCTATTTTGGGATTTTGATGGTAAAAAAATTCTCTTACCAAGAACAAAAGAAGATTATTTACATGATCAGTTTATCGAATGGCATTTCAAGGAAGTGTTTAGGAAATAAGAATAATGAATAAAAATATCAAACAAATTGAACAGCTAATTCCAGGAACTGTCTTAAACAATCAACAACTATGTGAAATATTTAAATGTAGTCGTCAAGGTGGGATGCGTAAATCTAATACAACAAAAACTTTAGTGCTTATTACTAACCATGTTGAATCAGTTTACTCTGACGTTTGGGACAATGATATCTTGCATTACACAGGAATGGGGCAAAAAGGAGATCAAAGTCTAGACTTTATGCAGAATAAAACGCTAAATGAAATAGAGTCTAATGACATTAGAGTACATTATTTTGAAGTATTTAAATATAAAGAATATACCTATTCAGGTCATCTAGTTAGAGCAGGTGATCCTTATCAAACTAACCAACTTGATGTTAATCAGACCTTACGTAAGGTTTGGGTATTTCCGCTAAAACTGATTGAAAATATGTAACTATCCCCTAAAATAGTACAGCAAAAAAGTAGAAAATTCTCTATGATAAAAGTAAAGGGGATTTAATTATGAAAAAAATGACTGAACATCAGATTGTATCTATTTTAAAAGAAGCTGAAGCCGGTATTCCTGTCAAGGAGCTCTGTCGTAAATATGGCATGGGTAATTCAACTTTCTATAAATGG